>CACZSE010000349.1 GCA_902783735.1 uncultured Lachnospiraceae bacterium | reverse complement strand
TGAGAATAGCGCATTTACGGGCTGCGTAACCTAGTTTGTAACGAACTCTGACTCCGTCATTTTCTAGGTTCGAATCCTAGTAGCGCTGCTCAAGGGATCGATAATTCGATCCCTTTTTCATTGTCAAAAAGCACCGTATTTATGCGGGTTTCGGCAGTTCTTGATCAAAAAAATTCATCTACATTTCAACGCAAACAGTATCAGAAACACCTTTCCAAAAAGTGTACGCTTTTCGTAAATTCTAGTTATAATCTGACCCAAGTTGAATAGTTTGGGACAAGGTTTGGGTCAAGGTTTTTACGCAATTCGTAATTACAAAAGTAATTCAAAAAAGAGTAATTATTCTGTGTTTCATTGTTTTGGAAATAATCCTCTGTTAATGTTTTCCGAAGAATAGTTGTAAATATAATCCACATGACATATAATCAGCTTAACAAGAAGTCGGTGAAGCAGTCTGCAGCTGCTTAATCCAGCGATCAGACTATTAAAGAACAGCCATAACCTACCAAGTTATAGTGGCTGTTCTTTATTTATCTTTCCTAAATTTGAGAACTACTGCAATTACAGCGCATAACATGATGATGATTTGGATCACATCAGAAAGGGTTATATCATCTTCAATTAACAGTATCAGAATAACATATTAGAGGAATCTATTTTGTACTTTTATTCATTTACCGCTTACTTAACATACGTTATCATAAGTTCATGAATGATAAATATCTAAATCGCATATAATATGTTCATGGGAAAGGTTTAAATGGAAGAAAAGAGAAAAAACAAAACCATACACAATATATGTTATCTTATATTTTGTATTCTGCTTGTAGTGCTTATAGCTTTCTTTGTATTAGACTGCATAGACTATTCAAAGGGTATAAAAACAGAAGCAAAGGTAACAGAAGTAATACATAAGAGAGCAAAAAACGGTAACGGAAAATCATCCAAACGAACAATGTTGCATATAGATTACGAGGCTGATAATGAGAATTATTCGACAACGGTGTATCTATCTGGTAACAAGCATTATTCGATAAATGATACGATAACGGTATCCTATGATCCGGGTGATCCTCAAAAGATATGCGCAAAAAACCGTCTGTTTCAGGAATTCAGAGTTTTGCTTTACTACAGTTTATTTGTTATTATAATGATCGCTCTTTTGATACGTTCGAAAAGAGACGGTAGTAGAAGAAAGGTAATAGAATGATCCATACAATCTACAATAACACAGCTTTGATCAGATTCATCGAAATGCTCCCGCTTATAACCATTTATGCTATTATCATCCTGGTAAGAAGAGACAGGAAAAAGCAGCAAGAGAAAAAGGAAGAGAACAGAGTATACACAAATATGAGTTATAACGCTGATTTCATAAGTAAAAGTGAGTATGTAAATACTTTGGATCGAATCGAAAAAATGCTTAAGGATGATGCTTCAAAAGAAAGTGTCATTGATTACATAGAAAAGATCAAATGGTACAACTGATACTTTAGAATTTAAGGGTATTCACCCTTAATAACAATATAGGAGCCGCCCATACTGCCAAACGGACGGCTCCATTTATTTAACCTTTATGAGATCACATATCTTTCATCTGTTCATAAGTAATACCGTATTTTTCAGCTATATTTCTGGCATATGAACTTGTATCCGGTGCGCTGCGTTTTACTTTAAATGTGTTTTTGTTATCCTTTATCTCCATCACTACACTGATTATATCGCTTTCACCTTCCCAATCTTCCATTTCGGAAATACTTGAAGCCAGTTCGTGAAGATGAGTATTGAAAATAACATATGAACCTTTTTCCTTCAAGATTCGAAGAAGATCTTTCGAAAGGTATAAAGCGTCTGCGGCAGATGTAGTGGAAAATGTCTCATTAAACAGGATAAGAGTCTCTTTGTCAGATCTCTTTACTATCTCTCTGATCCTTACAGCCTCTTCACCGAGTCGCCCGTAATTGATCGTAAGATTTTCATCGATTGGAAAATGTGTAAGGATATTCTTAAACGGCATTCCTTTGCAAACATCAGCCGTTACAAACATCCCCAGAGACGCCATAACGGATATCAGTCCAACTCCCTGTTCGAGTATAGTCTTTCCTCCTCGATTGGGACCTGTCAAAATAAAAATGCGCTCTTTTTTCAAAAAAGAAAAATCATTTTTTACGATATCTTTCTGATCGTCTATCGCAAGTCTGATATTATATAAGCCTTTTATCTCAAAACCCTCAGTCTGTTCTATCTGAGGAAATGATATGTTATGACCGTTTGAATTAAGCTTTCTTCCAAGTTCAGCCACACACAGATAGAAGATAAGACTGTTATAAAGATCGGTAAGCAAGTGAGTATCATATTTTGAATGCTTTGCGATAAGACGTTTTACTTCTCCCAGATGCTTCCAAAGATGCTTTTTCATATATGGTGTCATGGATACCAAAAGAGGATCTATGACTTTATATTTCTTAAAAGGCGTGTTTATCTTATAACCAACACCCATCTCAGCTATAGAATAACTGGATCTTGGTTTATAATCTACAAACTCAATGGCCGTTACACTTTCCATGTCGAGATCCGGCGTAAAGGTAACTCCCACAATAGCACCCCTTATGTTTGAAAGATCCTCATGTATCCTTATAATGTCAGGTTTGACTGACTTGAAATTCTCATCGTTTATTATATCTTTCAACTGATCTCTTAAATTGATCAGACCTTCCGATGAGATGTCATTTTCATTGAGTGCATCATACAAAGACTCTACAACTTCAACCCAGACTTTAAGCTCTCTGAGATTCTCAAGAAGTGCCATAAGTGCATTATCCTTATCGAGCATGTTTCTGGTCTCGCTGCCATAATACCGAAGCACATTTATCGAATCAATGGATTCTCTTATGGCACTGCATAATCTATCATTGGACATCAGATCCCTTACGATCTCCTGACGATATGACATATCGACCATTTCAACCGGGATCTTTGTCATGATATCCATAAGGATCTTTCGCTCATCATTAACAATAGTCATGTAGTCGATAACTTCCTTAAGCGCTATGTCTTTGACAGTTTCATCAGACAATTCGCAGTATCGCTCTTTACCAGTTGTTTTATAAAGGATATCCATCACCTATACTCCTGTATAACGAATGATATATGTTATCTGCTATACTCATAGATCACTCCGAACCATTCCCTGACCAGATATGTCGGATAGAACCACCAGTGGGTATGTGCAGATACAGCATAGCATTC
>CACZSE010000348.1 GCA_902783735.1 uncultured Lachnospiraceae bacterium | reverse complement strand
CAAGGATCGTCCGATGGTGGCCAAGAACTTTGAGAGCCTGGTAAATGAACTGTTAAAGAGCAATTCACCAAAGAAATGGTTCAGGGCTTACTTCAACCATGGGTTGATAAATTATATCTATGGACAAAAGCGTTTGTTGCCCTGCGATATGAGTTTCGACACTTTCTTTATCGATCCTTACGGCGACGTTATGCCTTGTAACGGTACCAAGGACAAAGAAGTCATGGGTAACTTAAACACCCAGACCTGGGATGAACTCTGGAACAGTCCCGAGGCAGAAAAAGTACGTGCCAAGGTAAGATGCTGCGACAGAGACTGCTGGATGATCGGTTCCGTATCACCCGCTATGAAGAAGTACATTATGACCCCTGCACTTTGGGTCATCAGACATAAACTTAAATTCTGGACCAAGAAAAAATACAGCATGTACGAGAACAAAATCGTGCGCGATTACAGAGACGGCAAAGTCACCAAGGAAGAACTGGACAAGTGCTCCACCTGTGATATGTGCGCAGTCGTTAACAACGGACTTTCCGCTGCTTCTTTGGAACAGCTTAAGGATAAGACCGGTGAAGAAATCGTAGATGCCGATATTGCTAAACAGCTCGGTGAACAATAAGGAGTTATAGGGGAATCGTTATGAAAATTGCAGTAGCAGGAACAGGATATGTGGGATTATCCATCGCAACATTGTTATCTCAGCATCATGAGGTAAAAGCGGTAGATATCATTCCCGAAAAAGTTGAGAAGATTAACAAAAGAATCTCACCCATTCAGGATGAGTATATTGAAAAATACTTTGCGGAAAAAGAACTTAATCTTGTAGCAACCCTCGATGCCGAGGACGCATACAAGGATGCTGAGTTTGTAGTAATTGCGGCTCCTACCAATTACGACTCCCAGACGCAGCACTTTGATACTTCCGCAGTTGAAGCGGTAATCGAACTTGTACTTAAGTACAATCCCAACGCTATCATGGTTATTAAATCCACCATTCCCGTTGGCTATACCGTTTCCATACGTGAGAAATTCCACGCTGACAACATTTTGTTCAGCCCCGAGTTCTTAAGAGAAAGTAAGGCTTTATATGACAACCTCTATCCCTCAAGAATTATCGTGGGTACTGACGTGGACAATGCAAGACTCATGAACGCAGCCAAGACTTTTGCAGGTCTTTTGCAGGAAGGTGCCATCAAAGAAAACATCGACACCTTATTCATGGGCTTTACCGAAGCCGAAGCGGTTAAGCTTTTTGCCAACACTTATCTTGCTCTCCGAGTATCTTACTTCAATGAGCTTGATACCTACGCAGAGCTTAAGGGGCTTGATACACAGCAGATCATCAACGGTGTATGTCTCGATCCCAGAATCGGCACACATTACAACAATCCTTCTTTTGGCTACGGCGGCTACTGTCTTCCCAAGGACACCAAGCAGCTCCTTGCCAACTACCAGGATGTTCCCGAGAACCTCATCGAGGCTATCGTTGAAAGTAACCGTACCAGAAAGGACTTCATTGCCGACCGCGTGCTGGACCTCGCCGGTTACTATCACGAAAACGGTGTTTACGACAGTTCCAAGGAAAAACAGGTAACCATCGGCGTTTACAGACTTACCATGAAGAGCAACTCAGACAACTTCCGTCAGAGCTCCATTCAGGGTGTTATGAAGCGTGTTAAGGCCAAGGGCGCAACCGTAGTTATTTATGAGCCCACTCTTGAAGACGGTACCACTTTCTTTGGCAGCAAGGTAGTCAATAACCTTGAAGAGTTCAAAAAAATCAGTGACAGCATCATCGCCAACAGATATGACAGTTGCCTTGATGATGTGAGAGATAAGGTTTATACGAGAGATATCTTTAAGAGGGATTAGAATCTATGAAAATAGCTATTATATCTCACGGAGCTTCGGGTGGCGGATCCGAAAGAGTAGCCACGATACTGGCCAACTACTTCGTTTCCAAGAATCATGATGTGTTTTTCTATGCTATCCACTCCGACGGAAGAGAATACTACCTTGATGACAGAATTCACTATGAGTTCTGTGAGGGAGGGCGTATTCATGGCTTGTCCGGAATGGTAAAAAGAACGATAGCATTAAGAAAGTACATAAAGAAGAACAAAATCGATACATTGATTTCTTTCATTTACGAAGAGGGTATTTCCGTCTGTGGAATAAAGTCCGTAAAAAGGATATTCTCTCTTCGAAATGACCCGGGACAGATATCTTCTTTCAAGGCGAAATTTATCGGACATATCTATAAAAAAGCCAATT
>CACZSE010000347.1 GCA_902783735.1 uncultured Lachnospiraceae bacterium | reverse complement strand
TGCTTCTTTACCAATAACGGCGTCCGTGGTTACATACCCAAGCATTGTACACATATTGGGATGTATCATACCCGAGCCTTTGCTCATTGCTCCGATCGTAACAAGAGTACCTGCGATATCGATGGTTACAGCCAGTTCCTTATTTACCGTATCCGTAGTCATGATGGCTTTCGACGCATCTGTCCCGTTTCTGTCATCGTGCTTTTTTTCAGCCGCCAGCTTTTCAATACCAGCCGTTATTCTTTCAATCGGCAGCTGTGCTCCTATAACTCCTGTAGATCCTACCAATACAGACTCTTTAGGTATACCCAACACCTGTGCGGCTTTTTCAGCCGTCTTTTTGCAATAGTCCATACCTGCTTTTCCGGTTCCGGCATTTGCGATCCCCGTATTTACTATAACCGCCCGAGCGTACTCAGAATGCTCAACAACTTCCATGTCCCATTTGACCGGGGCTGCTTTTACCACGTTGCTTGTAAAAGTACCTGCCACAACACAAGGTTTCTCGGAATATATGATAGCCATATCTTTTCTGTTCTTATATTTAATGCCTGCTTCTATTCCGGCTGCTTCAAATCCTTTTGGAGATGCTATTCCTCCGCTTATAACATTAATGCTCATGATACTTCCTTTCTAAATACGATCATTTATTAAACTCAATAATATTCTCTCTGTTTAAAACAAAATCATAATAATTCAGATCCAGTCTCTCGGTCCATCCGATATTATGCCAAAATGCATTACCTATATCATTTTCCGAAAAAGCTATAAGAGAAACCTTACTTATGTTTTCCTCTTTTAATGCCTGCATGCATTTTACGACCATCGATTTACCTATTCCTCTTAATCTGTATTCCGGATCGACGCAGACATGATATAAGCATCCTCTTCTTCCGTCATGGCCGCAGAGAATGGCTCCGACGATCTTTTCATCCTCTACAGCGACTACGCTGGTTGAAGGGTTTCTTTTAAGGAATCTTTCAACCCCTGCTGCCGAATCGTCGATACTTCTCATAGCGAAGCCTTTTATCTTGCTCCAAAGAGCAAATACCTCATCATAATCATCCATTGTCATTACTCTTATCATATGCAGGCCCTCTTTTTTAATAGTCTGAGACAAATTATAACTACATGACCGTCATTATGCAAACCTCATATGGTCTGTATGCATTTTTATCTGCATATACACATAATATATGCATAATTATGCATTATTTACTCTTGCTTTACAACATTTAATAGGTTATATTTTATTTCGACGACACACATTACGGCGTTTTTGTATCGCCGGTGCTCAATAAATCATTTAGGAGGTCTTATAAAAATGAAAGAAAAGGTTATACTTGCTTACTCAGGCGGACTTGATACCACAGCTATCATACCCTGGTTAAAAGAGAACTATGATTATGAAGTAATATGCGTCTGCGTAGACTGCGGACAGGGAGAGGAACTTGACGGACTCGAAGAGAGAGCCATCTCATGCGGAGCTTCCAAATTATATATAGAAGATGTTGTTGATGAATTCTGTGACGAGTATGTTGTTCCGTGCGTACAGGGACATGCTGTTTATGAAAACAAATACCTTCTCGGTACTTCAATGGCAAGGCCCGTTATAGCAAAGCGACTTGTTGAGATCGCTCGTAAGGAAGGTGCTACAACAATCTGTCACGGCGCTACCGGTAAGGGAAACGATCAGATCCGTTTCGAACTCGGTATCAAGGCTCTGGCTCCCGACTTAAAGATCATAGCTGTATGGCGTGATGACAAATGGAAGCTCTCTTCACGTGAAGAAGAGATAGAATATTGCCACCAGCACGGCATACATCTTCCTTTCTCCGCAGACAACAGCTATAGCCGTGATCGTAACTTATGGCACATCAGCCATGAAGGTCTTGAGCTTGAAGATCCCGCAAATGAACCCAATTACGATCATCTGCTCGTATTGGGAGTTACACCTCAAAAGGCTCCCGATGAAGCAGAATACGTAACTCTTACTTTCGAAAAGGGTATTCCGACATCCGTTAACGGAAAGAAGATGAAAGTTTCCGAAGTTATCAAAGAACTTAACAAGCTTGGCGGAAAACACGGCATCGGAATCATTGATATAGTAGAAAACCGTGTAGTCGGTATGAAGAGCCGCGGCGTATATGAAACCCCCGGCGGAACCATCCTCTATGAAGCACATCAGCAGCTTGAGGAACTCATCCTTGATCGTGATACATATGCACTTAAGACAGATATGGGTGCTAAGCTTGCTCAGATCGTATATGAAGGAAAGTGGTTCACCCCTCTTCGTGAGGCAGTATGTGCTTTCATCAAATCAACACAGGAATATGTTACAGGTGAGGTAAAGCTCAAACTCTACAAGGGCAACATCATTAAAGCCGGAACAACATCTCCTTATTCTCTTTACAATGAGAAGATCGCTTCATTCACCACAGGTGACCTCTATGACCACCATGATGCGGAAGGATTCATCAACCTGTTTGGTCTTTCATGCAAGGTTCGTGCAATGAAGATGCAGGAAGTTAAGGCCGGCAAGTAAGATCATGAGAGCCAGGCTAATACTTATACTCTACATATTAGCTGTCAATATTCTGGGATTCTTTATGATGGGAATCGATAAACAGAGAGCACGTAAGCGGGCCTTCAGAATTCCCGAAGCCACATTGTTCATGATAGCTCTCATAGGCGGCAGTATAGGATCGATCGCCGGAATGCATCTTTTCAGGCACAAGACCAGACATTGGTATTTCCTGTTCGGCATGCCTGCAATATTGCTTTTGCAGATCATCCTTATTGTTTTCATCGCACTGGGTCCGATAGATGTCTCATTCTTCTGATAAAAGGCGTTGGTTAAATCATAATTTAAAAAGAGCATGCGTTGTTGACTGACGCATGCTCTTTTATTATTGAAATTTTAACAATTTGTAGCCCCAATTGACTATTTATGCAAATGAAACTATCAGGCCACCATCATCTGCAAGCAGGCTGTTAAACCCCGATGCACTCATTATGAATATATTATCCAATCCGGTTTTTTCAATTATGAGATCCCTGAGTTTCTCTGCATCCATAAGATTGTTGCAGTGTGTAATAAATATCCTTGTCTGTTTTGAAGCATCCTTAAGGCTGTTCACAAGATTGTCTACCAATTGAGAAAAACTCTCTTTCAAACATAGTTTTGAATCTTCTTCCCTTATCGCATCCCTGTTACCGACAAGAACAGGCTTTACGCTTCCCGCCTTACTTATAACTTCTTTTATCTTATCGAGCCTTATATTCTTATATACAGCTTCAAGATCACTCATGATGATCACCGTTCTCATGCGATCTCTGCAGCTTGTGAGGCTCTTTTTGATCTCTTCGTGATCTGTGCCCTGTTCTTCAAGTTCCATAGCTAAAAGAGCCAAACGGCTCTCTGCTCCGGATATACTCTTTGAGTCTATTACAAATATATCCTTGTCGTCATGAGCATCTTCATAGAGCTTTTTTGCGATCATAGCTGATAAAAAGCAGCCACTTAACTTAGAAGCGCTTGTAATGATATAAATACGCTTTTCACATCCTGATGCTATGCTGTTATAAATAACATCGGGTGAAGGACATGAACTGTTGATATAAGCTTTTGAATCTACGATCTTTTCAAGCAGACTCTTTGTATTTAGATTGGAAGAATCTCTTAAAGGTACTCCGTCTATCTCTAATCTGAAGGGAATCAGATCGAATCGCTTATCATCCTTATACTCTAACGGAAGCTCACAGCTGCTGTCTGCTATTATCTTATAATGTGCCATAATGATCACTGTCCTTTTATGTCTGCATG
>CACZSE010000346.1 GCA_902783735.1 uncultured Lachnospiraceae bacterium | reverse complement strand
GTCCTGAATTCGAACGGGTAGTTCCTCGGCGTGACCACGACCTCTTCTCCGTATGAGAACTCGTAGTCAAAGGTCCTGCCGAAATAAAAGTCTTTTGTCTTATATGTTGCCGCTGTGCACATGATCCAACCTCCGATTGAGCATTTACTTGTATGTAGATATGATAGCACAAAATGATTTGCAAGGAGATGGCCGATAAAGAAGACAGGGACATCTTCGGTGGCCGCCTATGAGAGGATAAGCACCACGACATGGACCGGGTGACAGCAAAAGATATAAAACATATAAATCTGGACAAAAAGATATAAAACATATAAAATATCAACAGAAGATATAAAAGATATAAAACAAAAGAGGGTGTTGCTATGAGCATAAATGAAAAATATACTGGCAATCCATATAATCCGACTTTCGGTACTCCTCCAACATCATATATACACAGATATGATGAAGAGGGCCGGATATTAAATGAATTCTGTGCAGAAAATGCCCCGCCGATGTCGTACATGATTCTCGGAGCAAGAGGCATGGGCAAGACGGTTTTAATGCATGAACTTGCTAACAGGTTTGAATCATTTGCCGAATGGGTGGTGGTCAGAATGAACCCGAATATGGATCTGACAGATTCGCTCATGCGGAAGTTATCCGGACATAAAAAGGTCTCGCCAATAATCAAGTCTGCGAAAATCAATCTGTCTTTTTTCAGCTTGAGCGTTCAAATGCCAACAACTCAGATCAAAGACGCAGAAGATGCGATAACGGAAATAATAAAAGGACTCCAAAAGGCTGGGAAAAAACTGCTGATCATCATTGATGAGGCCACAAATACAGAATCAATGAAAGCATTTGCGAGCACTTACCAGAATCTGATAGGGCAGAAATTGCCGGTGTATTTATTGATGACTGGTCTTTATGAGAATATAAACAGTCTCAAAAATGAAAAGAACCTCACGTTCCTGTACAGGATGCCGAGACTGCAGCTAAGCGCACTGAACCTGAGCGATATAGCCGAGAACTATAAAGATGTATTTCTCCTGGGTGACAGAGAATCCCTTAGAATGGCACAGCTCACCAAAGGATACTCCTATGCATTCCAGCTGCTCGGAAAACTTTCATGGGATAATGATGGTGACTATAACGCAGTACTGGGTGAGTATCGCACAAGCCTTTATGAGATGGTATACGAAAAAATATGGGATGAAATGTCTGACAAAGACAGGGAACTCGCATACGGAATTGCAAGCAGCAGTGACGGAAAAGTAAAAGAAATCAGAGAGATTATCAGCTGGGAAACCAATGAGGTTTCCCCATACAAAGACAGACTCGTAAAAAAGGGTGTTGCAGACAGTCCTGGTTACGGGCATCTTGAGATAGCGCTGCCATATTTAAAGGGATTTATACTCAATAAATATGATGGCAGTCAAAAGACAAATGATCTGCCGGATGATTTGTAAAGAATATAAGAAATTACATCGAGTACAAAAGCAAATACTACAGAAATGCAGAATAGAATTCGTTGAGGAGAAAAAATAACGTTAGTCAGATATAGTGAAAAAGCGAGAATAGTAGTATGTAATGCGCGACTGATAAAAGATACACAGTAAGTTAATGATATAGAAGAAAAAGAGTATCTGCTACAAATGTTATGAGTTAATGAAAACAATGATTATATTTTTCATGCGTAAGAGGAGTAATAAGAATAACGATGTAAACTGATGAAACAATGTAAAGATGCAATTATTTATTTTTTTAGACAAATAGCGGTATATCTCGTTCCTGTAAAAGGTAGAGGAACAATAGGGATGTATCAGAATATTATCGTTGTTTCGCTGTGGATCGAGTCCATCAGTATATGTACAGCAATACTGATATGTATGCATGGCAGTGATAATAAATGGGCAAACTTTTGTCAGAACATGATGATTGGGATTTTTTGTAGTGCCATGTTGATCTTGGTTACTACGATTATTCAATTTATAAGCGAGAGAAATAAGCTGTTCTCAACAGTTTGCGATGACATAGTGCTGTTTATTGCTTGTCTTGCTGATTCATTAACAGATAGGGTGGAACTGACAAAAAAACAGTATGAAATAAAATTCAAAAGTATAAAAAAAGTTATAGATGATTCTGAAAGTATTATAGATAATGACCTTATTTGGTTTAACGTTAAAACCAATGATCTATATCATAAAGTTTGCAATGATATTGTAAAACTCAAGATACCATTCTTAACTGATAGAGACCCTGTTGATGCGATTATG
>CACZSE010000345.1 GCA_902783735.1 uncultured Lachnospiraceae bacterium | reverse complement strand
CACAATATGCGAACTTTAAAGCATATGCCCGAAGAAAAGCAGCAAAGGATCGCAAGAGAGACACTCGATATCTACAGTCCGATCGCAATGAGACTCGGCATTTCCAAGATCAAGGTTGAACTTGACGATCTCTCGCTTAAATATCTTCAGCCGGAGATATACTATGACCTTGCTCATCAGATAGCGGAAAAGAAATCGGAGAGAGAACACTATATCCAGCAGATAGTGGACGAAGTGAGCGATCATATCAAGGCAGCAGGAATAGAAGCCAAGATCGACGGAAGAGTAAAGCATTTCTTCTCAATATATAAAAAGATGAAAAACCAGGGAAAGACCCTGGATCAGATATATGATCTTTTCGCCGTGCGTATCATAGTAGATTCCGTAAAGGACTGCTATGCGTGTCTCGGTGTCATTCATGAGATATATAAGCCCATTCCCGGAAGATTTAAAGATTATATAGCCATGCCCAAGGAGAATATGTATCAGTCACTTCATACAACGCTGATCGGTTCTAAGGGCCAGCCTTTTGAGATACAGATCCGTACCTTTGAGATGCATAAGGCAGCGGAATACGGTATCGCTGCGCACTGGAAGTACAAAGAGGCTTCCGACGGAAAGCGCCCCGAACAGGGAGAAGAGGAAAAGCTCGACTGGTTAAAGCGTATCCTTGAATGGCAAAAGGATATGTCGGATAACAATGAGTTCATGAATTCCTTAAAATCGGATCTGAACCTTTTTTCGGACAATGTATATTGCTTTACGCCCACGGGAGAGGTAAAGAACCTTCCGGCAGGAAGTACACCTATAGATTTCGCTTACAGTATACACAGTGCTGTGGGAAATCGGATGGTCGGAGCCAGAGTAAACGGAAGACTCGTTACCATTGACTATGAGATAAAGAACGGTGACAGGATAGAGGTCATCACTTCTCAAAATACGAAAGGCCCCAGCAGAGACTGGCTAAAGATAGCCAAATCCGCTCAGGCCAAAAATAAGATAAACCAGTGGTTCAAACAGGAACTCAAGGAAGATAACATCACCAGAGGCAAGGAACTGCTTATGGCCTTTTGTAAGGCCAAGAGCATCGATCCGGCTATAGTAACAAACCAGACCTATATGCAGGCGATCATGGATAAGTATAACTTCAAGGACTGGGAAGGGATACTCGCCGCGGTCGGTCATGGCGGACTTAAGGAAGGCCAGATCGTAAACAAGATGGTCGAACTCTATGAAAAAGACCATCCCAAGCAGCTTACCGATGAAGAGATAATAGCCCAGGTGGGAGAGCATGCCGCAAAGCATTCTCATACTACGGGAAATAAGAGCGGTATCGTTGTTAAGGGCATAGAGGATGTGGCTGTCAGATTTTCTAAATGCTGTTCGCCTGTTCCGGGCGATGAGATAGTCGGTTTCGTTACCAGAGGCAGAGGCATATCCATTCACAGAAATGACTGCATAAATATGCTCAATCTTTCGGAATCCGACAGAAACAGACTTATTTCTGCAGAGTGGCAGACAAATACAGAGAAGTTAAATGAAAAATACCTTGCCGACATACGTATCTATGCCGACGACAGACCGGGACTTTTGGGAGATATTTCGAGAGTATTTACCGAAAAAGGAATTACGATCATCACACTCAATTCACACATGGGAAGAAATCGTGTTTCTACCATGACCATGAGCTTTGAGGTTTCCGGAAGAGAGGAACTGAAGACCATTTCGGAGAAACTTCGTAACATAGAAGGCGTTATAGATATAGAAAGAGCGACAGGTTAGACTTTAAACATTTCGGAGAGATTATGAGCGATCTTAAAATAGGAAAAATGACACTGGGCATGGCTGCCACAAACTGTTATTTTGTATATCATGAAGGGCAGAATAAAGTGATCTTTTTTGATCCCGCGGACAGAGGAGATTATATCCATGCTGCTCTTAAAGAAAAAGGATTTGAGGTAGATACGATCCTTCTTACCCATGCACATTTTGATCATATATGGGGATGCTCAAAACTAAGAGCCCTTTCGGGAGCAAAGATATATGCCCTTGACATGGAAGAAGAACTTTTGCTCGATGCTCAGCTCAATGCTTCCGAGATGGCAGGCAGAGCATGCACCGTAAAAGCCAATGACTTTTTTAAGGATGGCGATGAACTGGATATACTCGGTTTTAAGATAAAGGTTTTGGCTACTCCGGGACACACAAAGGGGAGCTGTTGTTTTTATTTTGAAGAAGATGGCATACTGATCAGCGGTGATACACTGTTTGAAGAGTCTGTCGGACGTACCGACCTCCCTACGGGAAGCTTTTCGCAGCTGAAGCATTCCATCGCAGAAAAGCTTGCACCGCTTCCGGATGATACGGTTGTTTATCCCGGACACGGGGCATCCACAACCATCGGACATGAGCGTGATTACAATCCTTTTTGGAATTGATCAAAAGCAGGTATTGATTTAATATAGCATAAATGTTCCCCGGTCGTAGGGATTTAGGACGACCGGGGGATTTTTTGGAGACCGGGATGATCTTTGTTAAATGCAACGAGGATAATTTTATATATGATGTTCATTCTCTTATAAAGGCTTTCTATCCGGGAGAGGACGTTAAGGTACTCACTCCCGATAAAGAAGGATATGACACCGAGAGATTCTCATTTGAGATAGATTATCTGTCGGACTGCAGTAAGATAAAGGCTTTGTCGGAAGAAAACATAAAGGAATATGTTTCCGATAAAGCTCAGATAAGTGACAGGGTGAACTATAAGAATGCACTAAAGCAGGCATTGTACAAATGCCTCTGCGATGTAACAAAAAGAACGCTTCCATGGGGCACACTTACGGGCATACGACCGACCAAGATAGCTGTTACCGATATTGAGAACGGACTTGGGGATGAAGAGGTTTTCAGACATTATAAGGATGTCTATCTTACTTCCGATGAAAAGGCTTCTCTGGCCATCGATATTGCTCACAGGGAGATAGATATACTCTCGGGTATCCATTACGATGAGGGGTACAGTCTTTATATAGGTATACCGTTTTGCCCTACGACCTGTTTGTACTGTTCCTTTACGTCATTTGCCAGGAGTGCATACGAAAAATACGTCGGAGAATATATAGAATGTCTAAAAAAAGAGATAGATTTTGTGGCCGATAACTTTAGCGATAAGAAGCTTGACAGTGTATATATCGGAGGAGGGACTCCGACGACACTTACGGCTGCCGAATCGGCGGAACTCATCACATACCTGAAAAACAGGATCGATATGACCTCTGTTAAGGAATTTACCGTCGAAGCAGGCAGACCCGACAGCATTACCATGGATAAGCTTACGACCTTAAAGAGACTGGGAGTATCGAGAATATCGGTCAATCCTCAGACCTTCAACGACAGGACGCTTGAGCTTATAGGAAGAAGACACAATACTGCTCAGGTCTATTCGGCATATGAGATGGCCAGAGAAGCGGGATTTGATAATATCAACATGGATCTGATAGTCGGACTGCCGGGAGAGACTTTTGATGATGTTAAATATACCATGAACTGCGTAAGGGAGCTTAAACCGGACAGTGTTACGGTTCATTCCCTGGCCATAAAGCGTGCGTCACGTTTAAATACATGGATAGAAGAGCACGGTATTGAATGCATCCAAAACAGTGATGAGATCATGAGAATGACCGGAGATGTGTGCGATTCCATGGGACTTAAGCCGTATTATCTGTATCGCCAGAAAAACATGAGCGGCAATTTTGAAAATGTGGGATACGCCGCGCATGGAAAAGAAGGAATATACAATATTCTCATCATGGAGGAAAAACAATCAATTGTCGCATTGGGAGCCGGGACCGTAAGTAAGAGGGTTTTCCATGAAGGTGACAATTACCGTATGGAAAGATGCGACAATGTAAAGGATGTGGCTCTTTATATCAGTAAGATAGATGAGATGACAGACAGGAAAAGAAAACTGTTTTGCGAATAAAAGAAATCTTTACATTGACATAATTTATGATATGATTAATTCTGAGAGGGCTCTTTGGGGAATGATGAGGGAGCGGATAGCATGAGTCTTGGAACATTTCTGAAAACAACAAAGGGAAAAGTGATATCTATCGGAGGAGCATCGGTAGTTGCTGTCGGTATCGGTATAGCCATTTTACTGCAGAGAGGCGGTTACAGAAGCATAGCCGTTGAGCAGGTAAAAGGTACGGTAAACGTGGTTGGCGAGATAAACAACGGTCAGGCATATAAGGGACAGCATCTGTACAGTGGCGATGATGTTTCTATCATGAGCGCATCGGAACTGGTTATGCTCATGGACAACGATAAATACGTTTTTGCCGATGCCAATACACATTTTAAACTCGAAGCCAGCAGTAAATCTGAAGATTCCCGTATTAAGATCATAATGGATGCAGGATCTGAATTAAATGACATAGGTTCAAAGCTTGGGCCGAACGATTCGTATGAGGTTGATACGCCCAATTCGACCATGTCTGTTCGTGGAACGAAATTCAGAACTACTGTTTATATGGCTCCAAGCGGCATGTACTATACACTAACCGAAGTAAGCCACGGAGAAGTTCTCATAAGGCTTAAGACGACCGACGGTTCATATAACGGAGTGGAAAGGTTATTTAAAGCCGGAGAGAGTGCACTTATAAGAGGAAACAGCGACTTTTCCGAATTTGTTACCAGCGATATGCTTGATGAAGAAGACCTTGAAGATATCATATCCGAAGAGAGAGTACTCAAGTTAGCATATAACAGCCTTCCTCAGGATGGTATGGAAAGACTTATAGAACTT
>CACZSE010000344.1 GCA_902783735.1 uncultured Lachnospiraceae bacterium | reverse complement strand
TCGATCACTCCTATCCCGTCGGGAAAAACGACGGGACATTCCGTAGCCATCTCCCAAAGCTGTCTTGTAAACACTTCATCCTTTAAAGGCAATACAAATGTAAGCGCGATCACATTGGTCGTATGTGCATGATATACAACTCTGTATCGGCCACCGGTAAGCCTCTTTTTCACCTGATGATTCATCAGATGCGAAGGCAGCTCCGAAGTCGGTTTCCCTCCGTTTACAAGTCCCCATACTATTTTATATCTGTCTCCCGTTTCATTTATCTGTATTATGCATAATGAATCGGCCGGATCGATCTTGATATTTCTGAAAAACTTTCCCGAACCCGTGACCATGAAATACTCACCTGCCAGATCGGGGACGCATACTCCTATCTCTTGCGAATTTCCATCTGTAAGTTCTTCAGTGACACTTTCGATCTCTTCCTTCTTTATTCTGTACGAAAGGTTGCCTCCGTTTCTTTCATGCCAGCCCATGTTCCATCCGTCATCGGCCATTCTGACAAACCCTTTGAAAAATTCTGTATCCTCTACTCTCATTTATTCCCACTTCCTATTTTGATCTTTTTGACAGCACTCTGTCTTCATAATCATGAATACGATCATAAAACTGATCATCGTCAACCACGTTACAAACCTCGCAATACCTCTCCCAGATATCACCAAACGGATAAGTCTTTAATTTTTCCTGCAGTATCATCAGTTCAGTCATCCTGCCGTTATCCTGAAGTTCTTTTTCAAGTTCGTGCGGAATAAGCATTGCCGCAAGCAAAGCCTTGCTCAAGCTTCTGTATCCTATCGCCCATGCAGCGATCCTGTTAATGCTTGCGTCGAAGTAATCCAGTGCCATATGAATGCGGTTTAATCCGTCACACCTTATTATCTCCTTGGCCAGCTCTTTTGTTTCATCGTCAAAAAGAACAACATGATCGGAATCCCAGCGTACCGGCCTTGTTATATGCAATGCGATCTCGTCATAGAAGCATAACAGCGAAGATATCTTATCCGAGACTACTTCTGTAGGGTGATAATGTCCATTATCCATGAGTGGTATGACACCTTCATGAGAAGCCGCAAAACCAAGTGTGAACTCAGAACTTCCGACTGTATAAGATTCGTATCCGATACCAAATACCTTCGATTCCACACATACTTTTACAAGTTTTTTATCATACGGATATGATAATATCTGTTCAAGTGAATCCTTATACCTTAAACGCGGACCGAGCCTGTCTCCCGGGATATCCTTATAACCGTCAGGTATCCATATATTCATGACGCATTCATTTTTTGTTTCTTTTGCAAAATACTCTGCTATCCTAAGGCACGCCTTTCCGTGATCTATCCAGAAACGTCTCACATCTTCATCGGGGCTGGTAAGGGTCAGCCCGTCCTTTACCATATCATGAGAAAAAAATGTAGGATTAAAATCTATTCCCAAAGAACGTTCTTTGGCAAATGACACCCATCTTGAAAAATGCTTTGGCAACAGCTCATCCCTGTCCGCAAACTCTCCGTCCTCAAATATCGCATAACTTGCGTGAAGATTGATCTTTTTTGCGCCCGGCATAAGACTCATTGCCATATCAAGATCACTCATCAGTTCCTCGTAAGTAGTTGCCCTCCCGGGATAATTGCCCGTAGTCTGAATACCTCCGGTCAAAGGGCCGTCATGATCAAACCCCGTCACATCATCTCCCTGCCAGCAATGAAGCGATATCGGAACATTTTTTAGCGTTTCGATCACTTTTTCCGTATCGATCCCCAGTTTTTCGTATCTTTTCTTTGCTTCTTCGTATCCTGTACTCATATAACCCCTCAGCTTTCCTCAATCTTTATATTTTTTCTTGCCTGCGTGATATTTTCACAGATGCCGTCCGCTACTATCTGCACAAACAGATTACCTACCGCTGTGGCCTCAGCCGGTCCGACACAGACTCTCTTATTTGTCGCCTTTTGTAATAACCCGTTTAAAAATGCTGCTTTTGATCCGCCCCCGACTATGTGGATAGTCTCATATCTTGTTTTTGTGATCTCTTCAAGCTTATCTACGGCCTTTTTGTAACAAGCCGCCAGACTTCTGTAAATGAGCAGGGCATATCCGGCGATATCATGCGGCGGCTCGATCCCGCTTTCCAAACAGACTTCGTCTATAGCCTCTCTCATGCTTATCGGCGATAAAAACCTGCTGTCATTTACATCTATCACCTTGTCAAATGCATCATCGGAGCAGCTTCTAAATCTCTCTTCAGCAAGCCTTGCTATCTCTTCATAGCCGTATTTATCGTCAAATTCATGGCGCAAAGACTGTATCATCCACATTCCCATAATATTTTTAAGAAATCTGTATCTTTGCTCCACTCCTCCCTCGTTTGTAAAGTTTTCATTTTGAGCTTCCTTGGAGCAGTCGCACTTTTTTCTTTCCGTTCCGAGAAGCGACCATGTCCCCGAGCTTATAAAGACCGTTTCACTCTGAGCAGGTACGGCAGCTACAGCGGATGCCGTGTCGTGGGAAGCGATCTTTATAACTTTCGTGTCATATCCGACGATATCGGCTATATCTTTTTTAAGTCCTCCCGCCAATGTCCCGGGATTTACGATTTTACTAAAGAGTTCCTTTCTGATACCAAGTGCATCAATGATCTCATTGTCCCAGTCACAGCTGTTTGCATTTACCAGTCCCGTAGTCGTTGCATTGGTATATTCCGATGAAATATTCCCCGTCAGCATGAAAACAAAAAGATCCGGCAACAAGAACATATGCTTTGCCTTGTCGTATATCTCAGGTCTTATCTTCATATCATTAAATATCTGATATACAGTATTGAATTTCTGCTTTTGTATCCCTGTATGTTCATATAAGGTATCCGCGGAAATGATGTTTTCAAGCTCCGTATCGGTT
Source organism: uncultured Lachnospiraceae bacterium (assembly GCA_902783735.1). Lineage (GTDB taxonomy): Bacteria > Bacillota > Clostridia > Lachnospirales > Lachnospiraceae > Colinaster. The sequence continues at coordinate 126 of CACZSE010000344.1, read as the reverse complement.
GGATCGGTCCTGTGATCCCTGTATGCATAAACTCTGTCCAAAAGTTCTCCTTCGCCGTCCAAAAGCGCATAATCAACACCCCATGTATCTATACCGAGACTGTGAGGGGTCTTTTCGATCCGTTTG
>CACZSE010000343.1 GCA_902783735.1 uncultured Lachnospiraceae bacterium | reverse complement strand
CTTGAAGCATTTGCACAGGCGGGAGAATTAAAAAGAAGCGAGGATTCACTGATAAAAAAACTTGCAAAAGTTAAAGAACAGGAATCCAAAAAGAATGCTAAGAATCAATATACCGTAGGAGAAGATGAGATCGCAGTCGCAGTCGCAGCATGGACAAAGATCCCGGTCTCAAAGCTTAATGAAAAAGAGGCAGACAGACTCTTAAAGCTCGAAAGCATATTGCATAAGAGGGTAGTCGGACAAAATGAAGCCGTTGAAGCAATATCTAAGGCCATGAGAAGAGGCAGAGTCGGACTTCAGGATCCCAAGAGACCCATAGGCTCATTTTTATTCCTTGGACCTACAGGTGTTGGTAAGACGGAACTGTCCAAAGCACTGGCTGAAGCAATGTTTGGGTCCGAGGATTCGATCATTCGTGTCGATATGTCCGAATATATGGAGAGTCATTCCGTTTCAAAGATGATCGGATCACCTCCGGGATATGTGGGACATGATGACGGGGGACAGCTTTCGGATAAGATCAGGCAGAATCCGTATAGTGTGGTTCTTTTTGATGAGATCGAAAAGGCACATCCCGACGTATTTAACATCCTTCTTCAGGTTCTTGATGACGGACATATAACGGATTCAAAGGGAAGAAAGGTTTCCTTTAAGAATACTGTGATCATAATGACCAGTAATGCAGGAGCCATGAGGATCATGGAACCGAAAAATCTGGGATTCGCAACCAAGAGTGATGAGAAAAAAGACTATGAAAAGATGAAGAGCGCTGTTATGGAAGAAGTAAAGCGCATGTTTAAGCCTGAGTTCTTAAACCGTATAGATGATATCATGGTATTCCACGCTCTTACAGGTGAAGACATGCATGAGATAGTTACCTTACTCTCAAAGAATCTTTCTTCAAGATGCGAAGAGCAGATGGGCATCAGGCTCAACATCACTCCCGCGGCGAAAAAGTTCATTGTTGAAAAGTATACCAATCTTAAGATGGGTGCGAGACCTCTTAAGAGGGCCATTCAGACTGAGATCGAAGATGCTCTCGCTGAGCAGATATTATTAAAGAATATTCAGCCCAACGACAAAGTCAGAGTAGGTGTAAAGGACAAAAAGATACTATTCACAAAAATATCTTAATCAGTTATAATTTAGATGTAAGTAATCGGCGTTTTGCCGAACGGAGGTAAGCAAAGAATGGCAGCAAACAAATTAATATCGATCGAGAGTGACAATTCTTTGAGCTTTGGTGATTACACATTGGCAGAAAAGTCCAAGGTTGAAGATTTTCCTTATGAAGGAAGTCTTATGAAGGTTAAGACCTTCAAAGAGATAACCAAACTTGAAAAGAATGGCATGTTTGTCTATGAATCGGTTCCGGGAACAAGCGTTTATAATTTTTCGGAAAATGCTGACGGAGTTGAGTTTTGTGTAGAAGGCAGTGCCGATGACGATGCCCAGATCACGGTAGGCCTTGCAGATGAGACAGAATACGAGATATTTGTCAACGATGTAAGCGTCGGTAAGGTAAAGACAAATCTCGGCGGAAAATTAAATTTCAGCCTTGATCTCAGTGACGGAAAGAAAAAAGTACTTATCAGGAAATAAAGTATATATGAACGGTTGCCCATCTGTACAAACAGATGGGCATTTTCGTAAGATATCGCATAAGACATTTACATAATTATCATAGATTTAAGAGGTATGAAGCGTGGCAAAAAAGGAAAGTACAGTATATTTTTGCAATGAATGCGGCTTTGAGTCATCCAAGTGGATGGGACAATGCCCTGCATGTAAAGCATGGAATACATTTGTAGAGGAAAAGGTTGAAAAAAAAGCCGGTATGTCCGGTCACAGAAAACATGACATTACGGATTCCATGCCGGTATCCTTTGATGAGATAAACACCCAAAGTGAAGAAAGAACGGTTACAGGTATAGGCGAACTGGATCGTGTTTTGGGAGGAGGTATAGTTTCCGGATCGCTCACCCTTGTAGGAGGAGATCCGGGAATAGGAAAATCCACTCTTTTATTGCAGGTCTGCAAAAAACTTTCCGATGCCGGAAAGAATGTATTGTATGTATCCGGTGAGGAAAGCTTAAGACAGATAAAGCTCAGAGCTGTCAGGATAGGGGAGATGAAAAACAATCTGAAGCTGTTATGCGAGACCAATCTCGGAACAATAGAAGAAGTGATAAAAAGGACCGGGCCTGATGCGGTGGTCATAGACTCGATACAGACTATGTACGATGAGGAGATAGGCTCGGCACCGGGAAGTGTTTCACAGGTAAGAGAAGCTACTGCGATCTTTATGAGGATCGCCAAGGAACTCGGAGTGAGTGTGTTTATTGTAGGTCATGTAACAAAGGAAGGTACTGTTGCCGGTCCGAGAGTACTTGAACATATGGTAGATACAGTTCTGTATTTTGAAGGAGACAGACATGCCAGTTACAGGATCCTTCGGGGGGTTAAGAACAGGTTCGGATCTACAAATGAGATCGGCGTTTTTGAAATGAAAAATGACGGACTCAGTGAAGTACTGAATCCTTCCGAATATATGTTGAACGGAAAACCTGAGGATTCGAGCGGATCGATAGTTTCATGTTCGATGGAAGGGACAAGGCCGTTGTTGGTAGAGATACAGGCACTTGTTTCAAGAACAGGATTCGGATTTCCCAGAAGGCAATCTGCAGGCAGTGATACCAACAGGCTTAATCTGCTTATCGCAGTTTTGGAAAAAAGGTTAAATATCCCCATGTCGGATCAGGATGCATATGTCAATATTGCGGGTGGAATAAAGATAACTGAACCCGCGATCGACCTTGGTATTGTTTTGGCAGTTATATCCAGCTACAGAAATAAAGCTATAGATGATAAAACAGTTGCTTTCGGTGAAGTAGGTCTTAGTGGTGAAGTACGAGCCGTATCTTTGGCGGTATCGAGAGTAAATGAGGCTAAAAAGCTTGGATTTAATACCTGTATAGTTCCTTACGGATGTCTTGAGAGTCTTAAAGAGATCAAAGGAATAAAGATCATAGGTGTTAAAAATATTGCTCAGGCCATAGATCTTATTTAAAGTATATGGTATGATCCATAGTGCCTTAAACATGGGATATTAAAATATTCAAATCGGTAAAATAATAGTTGCATAATCCAAGAGGCTCTGATATAATATCGTTTGTTGAGCGAAAAAGCTCGATACAGGGGATTGGTCAAATGGTATGATAGGGGTCTCCAAAACCTTTGGTGGGAGTTCGATTCTCTCATCCCCTGCTATAGAAAAGCCTAG
>CACZSE010000342.1 GCA_902783735.1 uncultured Lachnospiraceae bacterium | reverse complement strand
ATTCAGTGTCAGTTACAGTATAGAAAATAAGGACATTGAGATCAACCAAGCATAATCCCATCATCGCGGAATCAAAGGTTGCAAATCCTTTATTTACCATCAAAAGTGCGATGCCTACACTAAGAACCATCCATATACCTAATACCATTCCGTCAGTAACGAAAGATATAAAAGAATATAGTGCCGGCTGATGCTTCTTGATGTACAACATTTTTTTAGCGAATCTAATTACTGCTTTGTTTTTTGCCAAAGATTTCATTGTTTTTCCTTTCAAATATTTGATTTAAGGTGCTCCTCCTGTTGTTGTCACATAAGGACAACATCAGGACGAAGGTTTTCAGTTCCATAAAAGTCATCTTCGTGATCCTTCATGAACCTAGTAAACTGTTCATTCTGGTATTCGATGGCTTCGGTCAATCTTTTTACGGCGACCAAGAGATCATGGTTTTCTGCCATCACATCTTCAGCAGCTTTTGCAAGCTTTGAAGTATTGCGTGAAAGCTCCTCCACATACTCTGAGAACTGATAATCTCCTCGGGTTTCTAAAAGTGCCATTGTTTTTTCCTCCTTTGATTTAAGGTGCTCTACGTTTCCGTTTTTGTAATAAAAAAAGAACAGACTTATTTCTAAGCTGCTCTTTTTGCTACAACTGTTGCGTGTAGTTGCTCTGTACCTATATGCAGGTAAAAAAATAGCCCAAACGCATAACACGCTCAGACTTCTACAAGCAATAATAAAAACTATACTACAAAAACAATATTATAATAACTTATATAATTAAAAATGTAAAGGGCGAGATTTCACTCGCCCAGTAATGATCATGATATCTTTGAAAACTTGTTTTCAAAGTCGAGAATAATCTTTTTCTCATTCCTATCAACGGCAAGAGCTGCCTTGTAAGAGCCTTTTCCTGATTTTTTAGTAAACGTGTATGTCCCAGTTCGCCCTTTTGTAGCAAGGAGCTGGATCATATCGGGAGTGATCTTAACACCACCGATCTCAGAAACAAAGAATGAGCAGCCGCTGCCCTTTTTGTTGTCCTGGCACTTGTACCCATATCTTGTTGTAACAACCGGCCTTCCACAGATAGGACAGGTAAGCTCTGTGTTCTCAGAAGTGAACTGTGGTTTTGGAGCGGATTCCTCTGATGGAATAGCCTTGAGTTTTTCATAGACACGCCTAATGTCGTTTTCCATTAATCTGCGGTATTCTTCTCTGCTTGAACGACCCTGTTCAATGTAAGAAAGACCTTTCTCCCAACTTGCGGTCATTTCTGGGGATAAGAAGTTGGGAATCGTGGAATTAACAATGTCAAAAATTGCTTCACCATCTGTGTGAGGAGTGATTATCTGCGTTTTCTTATTTATACACAGATATCCTATTTTCACGAGCTTTTCCAGGATTCCAGCTCTTGTTGCAGAGGTTCCTATACCCGAACCCTTTATCTGTGCACGGAGTTCCTCATCTTCTATAAGATTTCCAGCGTTCTCCATAGCCAGAATCATTGAACCGGATGTATATCTTTTTGGTGGTGTTGTTTTTCCGTCTTCTGTGAAGAATTCAGCGTCATATTCATCGCCTTTCAAAATAAACTGGCTTAAACGAACACCATCGCAGTCGTCTGTCTCTTCTGTTTTCCCTTTTAATACTTCAAGAAAGCCTATCTTTGTCATGGATTTTTCAGAAATTTTAAAGCGTTCATTATTATGTGCTTTTAATATAACTGTTGAAGTATTAAATTCTGCCTGCGGAAGGAAGATACAGATAAACCTATCAACTATCATTTGATAAACAGCAAGCTCTAGTTCTGATAGTCCAGTAGTATCGCCCTGTCCTGTAGGGATTATTGCATAGTGGTCAGATATTTTACTGTCGTTACAGTATTTTGTATTTTCTATGCCGGAATACATTCCAAAGTTTAAGATCTGTTCAATGTATTTCGTGTTATATCCCATGCCTTTAAGACCGCTTAGATTTTTATCTATTTCCTTGCAGATAGCTGTTGAAAGGTATCTTGCATCTGTTCTGGGATAGGTTGTCAGCTTTCTTTCATACAAATTCTGTGCAATCTGTAATGTGTCGTTCGGAGAAATCTTCAAGGATTTCGAGCATGCGCTTTGAAGCTCTGCTAGATTGTATAACAGAGGAGGCGCTTTTTTCTCGATTTTATCTTCTACGCTTGAAACGATAAGTTTTGGATCTGCACTAAGCTCATCTAAGAATTTGTCAGCGTCAGATTCGTTTAAGAACCCCTTATTATCATAAAGCAGCGGCGAGTCATAGTACTTGGATTCCTTGTCGATGATCCAGTCTGCTGAGAATTCATAGGTTCCGTTGGAACAATTGGCGAAGACTTTTGAAAACGAAGTGGGCTTAAAATTTTTAATTTCGCGTTCTCTTTTTACAACCATGCCAAGAACACATGTCATGACGCGCCCTACGTTTATTGGTTTCCACTTTTGGGAGCGGATTTTATCGTTAAAGCTCTTGCCAAATTTACAGGAAAGCATTCTTGAATAATTTAACCCAAAGGCATAATCCTCGATAGCCCTCATATACCCTGCTTCAATCAGTTTTGCATATGCACTTAGAGGTTTTAATCTTAAGAGTCCGTTACGGATTTCTTCCTTGGTCTGGGAGTCTATCCATAAAACTTTCTCTGTGGCATGTCCGTTAGTTCCAGCAACCATGCGGATATAAGAGGCAATAAGGATACCTTCTCTCGCCGGATCCGGTCCGTAAACGATGCAATCTATATCATCTTTATTCAGGAGCGCCTTCATTACCTTAAATTGTTTGCTTGATTCTTTTATGACCTCGTATTTATACTTCTCCGGTAAAAATGGTAGATCATCAAAGTTCCAGTTTTTATACTTTGGATCGTATTTTTCGGGATATGAAAGCGTAACAAGATGGCCTAATGCCCAAGTGACATAGTAGTAATTGCCATCCCATTTTGATCTTCCTTCTATAAAACCATCTTTTTTCTGAGGGCTTTCAAGATCCAGGGCATCAGCATAAGATCTCGCAACCGAGGGTTTCTCTGCATACATTACTATATTCATTGCGTTCCTCCGTTTAGTGGATTACCAGAGTTAAAAAGAATATGAATACAAGCAACTCAACGACAAATAGCATGAAACAAGGGGCCATCAGTAGCATTTTTATGGCGTTTGAAGTTCCTTTGTAATCATGATGATACTTATGAAAAGTAGTGTTACGATGAGCGATGTCACCACCATGTCCGCTGTAATCACATTCTGGATTAAAAAACGTGTCTTCTATCTTCTGTGCAATCTTATAGAAAAAAACAGAATGCTTCTTGTCATACAAGAAGGAATGGATTTTTTTATCAGTATCACTCATGCTGCCACCTTATTCCGAGGATCCTTCTGATGCTGCTTCGATTGTTTCCTCTTTTTTTTCTTCGTTTGATGCTTCAGCGGAGGATTCAGCTTCTCCTTGAGAAGAATCTTCCGTTGCGTCATCACTTGTTCCTTCTGTAGCTTTTGCTGTGTTATCAGTTGTGGGAGCTGTATCTTCATTTTCTGTAGCTTCTGCCACCGAAGGTTCACTGTGAACCTCGTCCTCATTAAAAATGTGATAATATGCTGCACTTACTTCTTCTCCGGTAAGTGAATCTCTCTCGCCACATTCAATACAGTACTCATAGCAACCATTTGGTACAGGATAGTAAACATATAGATTTCTGATCCAGTCTCCATCTTCTGTCATCTTGTGATCCATTTCATAAGTTCTGGCCTCATGACGGATACCTCTGTATCTAAGAGCCTCGCCATCAAGACCTTTGAGCTTAATATTTACATAATCCTCATTTTCGCAGTTTCTGTAGTTGAGATCGTATTCAAGTACTTCCCAGGACTGACCATCGGGAGCCTTAAAGTAGTCATAAGCCTCGGTTGCGGTGCAATATTCCATGATAAGCTTCTCAGCTTCTTCTCCTCTAAATACCTTTTTGGGGCAGATGATTGGTTCTTCATAAGATGTATTGTAGTCATTGAAGGCGCTTAAGATACCATTGTCACCAAGAGAAAGCATGTTATAAGGACTCGAAGTATAGGCTTTCTCTTCATCCTTATCTACAATGCTGTTCTGGTTAGATAAGTTGAGTGAGTTCTCATCATATTCGAATATTTCTTCTGTGGTATCAACAGCCTGTTTTGAATTATCGCCGGTAAGGGATACGGCATAGATGTCCTTAGCAATATCTCCTGCGGAATCAGAAAAAGCAAAAGTGTTTATGATGTTTTCAATACCTCCTTGGGATGCAGAAGGAAGTTTGTCATATCTTTCTCCAGGAACTCCTACGAAGATAGACCATTCTTCACCATCTTTTTGGATGTTTGCTAATTCTCCAACAAAATCTCCGTATGTGGTTGAATTTATGGAAACACCGGCACATACCTTGGTGAGCGTCACTCCATTTTCTGTCTCAGAAGAGAATTTCTTTGTTCCCTGAGTAAACCAGATATTCATAAGACTTGTATTAAGAAGTGAATACTCCTTGTCTTTAGACTCTGCGATCCAAAAGTCAGTGCCCTTTTGAGCAGCTACTATAAGCTTTTCCATGTTGAACAGAAGATATTTGTCTGTCCCGTTCTTATACGAGTAATACTGATTCTTCTGAAAGCTGATGTTATCAGATATTTGTGTGATAGCTGTGGCTTTATCGACAAAAGCCGAGTTGATATAGAAAGATACACCGGGGACGCTGGTTATTTCTGTATATCCGGGGTGCTCTTTCTTTGTCAGGTTTTCTGATGATGTCTCCTGGTTGGCATTTACGAAGACAGATCCAATAACCATGACTATAGCTGCGATCATAATTATTAAGATAAGGATTCGAGATTTCATTTGCTTGCTCCTGTAATTTAAACATATAGATATACATATAATATATCGTAAAATATAATGAGTCAATAAATAAAAAGAACCCTGGATATGAATCCAAGGCTCTTAGTTGCTTATTTGTTTGGTTCTCGTTTCGGAATATCTAATCCGTAGCTTTTTGCCTTCTCAGAGTCTACCCATATCCTGGTGGTGGGAGATGGATATCGGTTTTCTACTTCAACTTCGGTTTTAATCTCACGTTCCACCAGATTCATAAAGGCATAAGTGATTTCTTCATAGAAGGCTGTTTCTTCAGGACGCAGCTTTCGATACTTCTTTGCCGAGGTATCAATTGCATTGATTAGTTCGGCCCAGTCATTATCCTCCATATCGACGATTGACTTGTTCGCGAAGTCTTGTGAGACAATCGCCCACAAGTCTCTAAATGCGTTGTAAACCAATTTCTTTCTTTCCATACTCTCTGTTTCTCCTTTTTGCCAGATTTAAGGTTGCTTAGGGATAAAAAAATCCACGGAAAACAATCCGTGGATAATATAAGCCCTAATACAAAAACAAACTTGATAACAGAATCAGTATATCATTTCTTTTATAATCGGTAAATATTGATATATCATAAGAAGCAAAGTGTGGATGCACTCAATATCCATATAGTACAAGGAAAAAGCTAATTTTTTAGGGCTTCTTTGATATTCTTTCGTGTGGGTTCTGTGCTGTAAAGCCATTCGATGAGCCTGACATTGTTCTCGTTGCAGAGGTCTCTTTTTTGACGGTCAAGTTCCTGCCGCTGTAAAAGAGCATCTTCTCCGCCGAAAAAGTCCACAGATATATAGTGTTGGATTCCTTGGTATTCTATTGCCGTGTTTAATGATGGAATGAAAATGTCCAGGCTCTGTCTTCCGAGCCAGTCCGGACGGTACTGATAAAGGGTATCTGGATATAATTTCCGTATTTCTTTAAACAACGATAATTCATGTTTCCATTTTGGCTTTATTAAGCCCTGCGCGGTAAGCTCAGTACGGATCCTTGTCCTTTCAAGCCTCCAGTTTGTTCTGTAACCATCTTTTTCTTCATACAGCGCGATGTCTTCATATATCCATTGAAAAAAAGGCATTATCTCGCGAGTCAGATTCAGAAAGATTTCTAGCTCTGAGTTAAAATATCCATTCTTTATGATGCGGTCAATATTTCTTCTGACATAAACAGTTTTTGAAGGATTATGGTAGAAGGGAATATTTCCCTGAAACTTTGCTAACCGGTCTGGCAGATAAGGTGAACGCAGAACAATGCCTTTTTCCCACAAATGATTGTAGTACCATGGGAAAGGATAGTCATACAGCGAATATCCCCCAAACAGTTCCTGGGATGCAGTGCTATACAAAAGATGAAACATGAGAAGAACATCATCCATGTTCTCCTTATCAAATACGGCTAGGTAATGGACTTTATCTTCATCAGGAAAAAGATTCTTAATTGGACGAAGTTGCTCTGCTCTTTTACAGACATCCATAACCACGAAGAAGTTTGAAACAAAACTCTCCGGGAATATGAATACTCCCTTTTTATTGGTATCTAGGTCCTCAAATTGAGAAAGAAATGCTTCTACATAGGGATTTATCCGGTAATCTTCAGCTTTTTCAATTAGTTTCTTTGTCTCATATCTGTATGCAAGATCTGACCAGGAAAGCTGTATAAGAAACCTTTCATAACCATTACGGATATATTCCTCCT
>CACZSE010000341.1 GCA_902783735.1 uncultured Lachnospiraceae bacterium | reverse complement strand
CTTGGACTTGCAAACCTTATAACTCTGACCGGGCTTTATTTTCTGACGCCTCTCCAGACCTTAGCCATTCTGATAGCCAGAATATTGCTCTCAGGATTTATGTTTGGTAATCTTTCCACTATCATATACAGCCTTGCCGGTGGTCTTCTCAGTTTTTTTGTAATGTTCATCATAAAGAAGACCGGACTTTTATCCGTAACAGGCATAAGCATGATTGGTGGTGTATTTCATAATATCGGACAGTTACTCATTGCCTGTCTCATATTGCAAAACCCGGCACCGGTCATCTACCTGCCCTACCTTATTATAATCGGAACTCTGGCAGGAGGCCTTATGGGCTTACTTTCAAAGATCATCTGCACAACGGTGGACAGATACGGTCTTTGATCTTATTTCTTTACCGAATAGCCGAATTTTCCGAGCTTTTCGCCAAGCTTAAAATATTCACCATGTGAGTAGGCAACAAGTTCGGAATCGTTTAGTTCAAATTTTCCGTCGGGCTTCATATATTTATCATCCACAGTAACACCCATAACTGTAGCTATGAACATATCATGTGAACCGAGCTCTTTAACCTCTTCAACTTTACATGCAAGGCTTAAAGGGCTTTCTTTTATGGCAGGAGTCTTAACTCCCTCAATATTTATCGGGGTAAGGTTCATCTCCTTAAACTTATCTGTATCGCGTCCCGACTTCACTCCGCAATAATCGCAGGCAAAGACCAGATCCTCATTTACCAGATTTATAACAAATTCACCGGTCTTACTTATGATCTCATGGGAATATCTGGATTTTCTTACCGATATCGAAACCATGACCGGATCCGAACATATCGTACCTGCCCACGCGACCGTGATGATATTCGGTTTTTTCCCTTCCTCTGCACAACTGACCATTACAGCCGGCAACGGATACAGCATATTTCCGGGTTTCCAGCTTATCTTTGACATTATTTCTACCTTTACGTGGATACAAAAAAGTGAAAATCATTCAGTGAAGACCGTATCGGGTCTCGGTACTTTGCGATTCAGACACGCAGTGGCTGAGAGCTTAGTACCGTTAGGGTACCCGATCGAGCGGGAGCGTGTCTGAAATGAATCATTTTCACTTTTTTATCTACTTAAATGTTACAAAAGCTAAAAAGAAGCTTTCTTGGTTACCGTGATGGCACCGACTTCAATGCCTGTCTGGGCAAATGAGATATCGATATAGTTGTCGATGGATACGAAAACTTCGAATTCGACTTCCTTTTCTATCCATTTACCGTTTGTACCGTGGATAGTCAGTGTGGTTAAGAACAGATTGTTCACCGCGAAGCTCATCGAAGTCTGAGATAGTTCTCCCAGATCCGATCTAAGCTTTAAATTAAGGGCATATGTTCCTTTTCCGTTGATCCTGATGGGGAACTGGTTTACACTGCCGCCTAAGGTGTCTATCTGAGATACATCCAGTTCAAGGGCTCCGTCCGTGAATTCCTTTGCAGGCATTACCTTAGGAGCCGGTCTTGAAGACTTGGGTCTGTTAAGCTCTTCTATTATATCTTCACCATTAATGAGCCTGTCGGCAACCGGTGTCTTTAAAAGACTGCTTACGATATTTCTTGCATTTCTTAAGAGTTCACCTCTGGTGATAACTCCCTTTTGCAGCATTTCCTTCGAATCATCATCATTGGCATTGGACTCAGAATCTGCGGTCACTTCATACACATCATTTTGGGCTCTTATCATGAAGCCGGTCTTCTGTATGGTACCTTCCTCTCCGTCGTCTCCTATGCGTGCCCACCAGTCGGTCATGACTAATCCGTCAAATCCCCATTCATCTCTTAAAATGGTAGTATTCAGATCATAATTGCCTGCTGTATAGGTTCCGTTTATCTGGCCGTAGGTCGTCATTATATTGTAGGCGCCGGCCTGTTTTACGGCCATCTCAAACGCCTTCAGATATATCTCTCTTAATGCTCTTTGAGAAACGATCGAATTTAGGAAGTTTCTGTCAAATTCTCTGTTATTTGCAGCAAAATGTTTTATGGTTCCGGTAACACCTTTTGAATGAAGTCCTTTAAGGACTGCTACCGCCATTGATCCCGTAAGATACGGATCCTCCGAGAAATATTCAAAGTTTCTTCCGTTTAACGGATTTCTGTGAATATTAATGCCGGGTCCCAAAAGCGAATCGACCTTGTTGAATCTGATCTCGCCTGCTGCCTGAACATAGAGTTCTTCAACAAGCTCTTTATTGAATGTGCATGCCAAAGATGTTCCGTTTGGAAGAGCAAATGCTTCCGCACCGCAGTCCATTCGAAGACCGCTCGGTCCGTCCGAAAGACCTGCTATCGGCATGCCAAACTCGTCGTGAAGGCGCTTTGTCACACCACCGTAAGAACCTGCTATTCCGGGTGTTACCTTATTTGATGACATTCCCTCGCCTCTTGACATCTCAATAAGGTCGTCATCTTCCATCTGATCTACAAATTCTTCAATGGTAACCTTTCCCGCCGCCACATCAGAAAACTTATATCCCTTAAATCCGGTACAGGGTCGTGATTTCGGTCTGTTCTTTAATATCCTGTCAGCGAGGTCTATGGTACGTGTTGGTACAGGCTGCTTCTTTTGTAAAACTTTTCCGTCTTCCACACAAAGTATCATTCTGTCAAATGCACGGACCGGTGCAAGCGCTTCTTTGAGCTGTTTAAGAACAACCGTATCCGCCAATTCAAAGCTTCCCGTCTTTTGCGCATTTCTGACATCAGAACCTGCATAGAATACATACTCGCCTTTTTCCAGGACATAGCAGTGTGCATGTCCCGTGTATCCGCCATCGTCAAATGAAGCAAGGTCGGCCTGATCTATCTCCCATGAGAGTTCCTGAGACTCTCCGGGTGCAAGTATCTTTGTCTTACCATATGCAACAAGATTTCTTAAAGGCTTGCAAAGTTGTCCCTGAGGAGGTTCACAATAGATCTGAACAACTTCCTTGCCGTCACATTCACCTTTATTTGTAACCTTTGCGGTTATCTTAACCTTGTCATCTTCTAAAACGCCAAAGACCGCATCAATATCAAATTCCGTGTATGACAGGCCGTATCCGAAAGGATATAAAACCCTATCTTTTGCGATCGTCTCAAAATATCTGTAGCCGACATAGATATCCTCTTCATATATGTCAATGTCATCTATCTCGACTACCCCTTTTTTCTTAAAAAGACCGCTTGCATCTCTTGTTATCTTTTCTTTATCTTTGTTGAAATTGGCGGTTGAAGGATAATCCGTATATTCGTAAGCGATGGTATCGGCGAGCTTTCCGCAGGGATTTACTCTCCCCATTAAAACATCCGCTACACCGTGACCGCCTTCTATGCCTCCCTGCCATGCATAGAGCACGGACGAAGGAGAAAGCTCTTCAACCCACTTCATGTCTATGATATTTCCAACGTTCAGAACAACGACACTCTTTTTGAAATGCGCACTGACCTTTTTTATCATATCTCTTTCAAGATCGGTCAACAGGTAACTGCCCTGAGTCGGTGTATTGTCCTGATCTTCTCCTGCCGTTCTTCCAATAATGATAACTGCCACATCACTTTCGTGAGAAGCTTTTGTAACAAGCTCGTCAGAAAGTTCCATCTCCTTCTGACACCACGGCTCGGCAGCCCAGCCTTTGCCCTTATCTATAGGATTTTCTTCAGACCATTTTTCATATGTTTCAAGAATCTCCTTGTTAAGCTCTATATCTTCTTCCTTTAACGCATCCAAAACAGAAACCACGTAAGGTGCATTTACCATACCGCCCGATCCGGTTCCGCTTTTATAATAATTTGACTGAATACGCCCAAAGACCGCCACCTTTGTTTTAGCTGAAATGGGAAGAGTTTTATTCTCGTTTTTGATGAGAACACAGCCTTCTGCCACGGCCTGTCTGGCCTTTGAAGCATATTCCTTCCAATCAAGTGTATATCTCATAGATCAATACCTCCGAATACATCCTTAAAATACCGCTACTATTAATATATACTAAAAAAATGACCCTGCATATAGGGAACTTGCACACGTTACCTTCCCGATGGCTCCGCCAGGCACCCTTGCGGCACATAGGAGATTCTTCTTATGGCTGCTGCATTCCTGCCCTGACCAGATTCGTAGATTCCTATT
>CACZSE010000340.1 GCA_902783735.1 uncultured Lachnospiraceae bacterium | reverse complement strand
CGGCAGAGCAACCGGCAGGAGATCCGTGACAGTGAGAAATATAGGTAAGATAAGCGAGACGGTACTCAAAAGGTCCGTTTTAAAACCGATAAAGCAATATGACAGAAACAATAAGAGCGAATCCGCAGGGGTGGATTGCGCTCTTTTTTCTGATAAAGGCGTAGCGTTAGGTTATGTTGCATACGAAGATGAAAAAGCGTGTGAGCATGCCATTATACAGGCTTGTAACAACCTCCGAGCGGGTGCGGTCATTCCCGGTTTTATAACTCTGAGTATTTCCATGCCGGATCGGTTCAGAGAGATAAGGCTTAAGGAGATCATGAAACAGGCCGTGGAAACTGCCGTTTCTCAGAATGTCCGCATAATATCTGGTCATACCGAATATGTAAAGGACCTTAAAAATCCCATCATAAGCGTCAATGCTTTCGGTGATGTGACAGAACTTTCATCGACCCCAAAAGAGGCTGTAAACTGCGATATAGTCATGACAAAGTGGATAGCGCTGTCGGGCACATCGGTTATAGCGACTCAGAGAAAAAAGGAACTGGAAAGCAGATTGCCGGCCTATTATGTTGAGGATGCGATCGGTCTTGGACAATTCATTTCGATCGCAAAGGAAGCTGAGATCTGTGCAGGGTCAGACAGTGTTATAGCAATGCATGATGTCGCGGGTGGCGGTATATTTACGGCATTGTGGGAGATCTGTGAGAGAATGGGAGCAGGCTGCAGGGTAGAACTGGATAAGCTTTCGGTTCGGCAGGAGACCATAGAGGTATGCGAATTCTTTGATATAAACCCCTACAGATTAAGGGGGGACGGTTCTTTACTCATCATTACGACTAAAGGAGACGAACTGGTACAGGACCTGAAAAATGCCGGTATAAACGCAACCGTTATAGGAAAAACGACCGAATGTATAGACAGAGTTGTCTTAAGAGATGAGGAAACAAGATATTTAGAGCCTGCAAACGGTGATGAGATCCATAAGGTTTTATAAATGTGGGTAAACACTCTTACAAAGGACTTTACTGACACAAAATGCATTCTATGATATACTATCACAAGTAGGATTTCATGTTTACAGTAAGAAGAGGAGACAGGATATGAGGGAACAGATTCTTCGGATAATCGAAAAAAACTCTAAGATCGGACCGGAAGAACTGGCGGTAAGGATTGGCGCCAATGAAATAGATGTGGTAAACGAACTCAAGGCTTTAGAAGATGAAGGTATCATCTGCGGATACCACACAATGATAGACTGGGAAAAGACCAGCCTTGAAAAAGTGTCGGCCCTTATAGAAGTTAAGGTCACTCCCCAGAGAGGACAGGGCTTCGATCATATGGCGGAAAGAATATATCAGTATCCGGAAGTAAATGCGGTTTATCTGATATCGGGCGGATATGACCTGCTGGTAAACCTTGAGGGTAAGTCAATTAAGGAAGTGGCCAGCTTCGTTTCCGATAAGCTTTCTACTTTGGATAATGTCTTAAGTACAGCGACTCACTTTATCCTGAAGAAATATAAGGACCATGGCACTATATTGGGTGCTAAGCATACAGACGAAAGAGAGATGATCATGCCATGAGAGATCCGTTATCGCAAAAGTGCGTAGCACTTAAACCATCCGGAATAAGAAAATTCTTTGATATAGTCGCAGAGATGAAAGACGCCATTTCGCTCGGCGTCGGCGAACCTGATTTTGACACGCCCTGGCACATACGTGATGAGGGTATCTATTCTCTTGAGAAAGGCCGTACGTTTTATACATCGAATGCCGGTATCATGGAACTTCGAAAAGAGATATGCAGATATCTGGACAGAAGATTTGACTGTAAATACGACCCCGCAACCGAGACACTTATCACTGTCGGAGGCTCCGAAGGCATAGACATGGCTCTCAGAGCGATGGTAAACCCGGGCGATGAGGTCATTATCCCGCAACCGAGTTATGTTTCATATGAGCCTTGTGCAATACTGGCCGATGCAAAACCTGTCATCATAAATCTGAAAAATGAAAATGAATTCAGACTTACGGCTGAAGAATTGGAAGAAGCCATTACGGAAAAGACCAAGCTTCTCATACTTCCTTTCCCCAACAATCCAACCGGAGCGATCATGGAAAGGAAAGATCTTGAAGCTATCAGAGAGGTCATCTTAAAACACGATATCTTTGTTTTGTCAGATGAGATATATGCGGAGCTTACCTATAAAGGTGAACATGTATCGATAGCATCGCTTCCCGGCATGAAGGAAAGGACCATACTTATAAACGGTTTTTCAAAGTCATATGCCATGACCGGATGGAGACTCGG
>CACZSE010000339.1 GCA_902783735.1 uncultured Lachnospiraceae bacterium | reverse complement strand
GAGAGTAAATAAAAAATATAAATTCCCGCCTCTTTCATTGCTTTCCAAAAATGATTCGAAAAAGAATGCGGATTCAAAGATGACTCTTACGGAGACAGCCAAAAAGCTTGAGGATGCTCTTGAGAGCTTTGGAGTTAAAGCAAGAGTTACAGATATCAGTCAGGGACCGAGTGTAACGAGATATGAACTTGAACCCGACATTGGTGTAAAAGTAAGCAGGATAACCTCTTTGGCAGATGATCTGAAGCTTCATCTTGCTGCCAAAGACATCAGAATAGAGGCTCCTATCCCAGGTAAAAGCGCTGTGGGTATCGAGGTTCCGAACACCGAGAGCAGTGCAGTCAAGCTTCGTGAACTTTTTGAGGACAATGAGTTTAAGAATTTTGGCGGAAATATCGTATTTGCCGTAGGAAAAGATATTGCGGGAAAGGTTATCGTTGCGGATATTTCAAAGATGCCGCATATGCTCATTGCCGGAAGTACGGGCTCGGGTAAATCGGTATGCATAAATACCCTTATAATGAGCATAATCTTTAAACACGATCCCAAAGATGTTCAGCTTATCATGGTAGATCCCAAGGTTGTCGAGCTGAATGTATATAATGGTATCCCGCATCTTATGATCCCTGTTGTTACGGATCCCAAGAAGGCTGCCGGTGCTTTAAACTGGGCTGTTGCCGAGATGACTGACAGATATAAAAAATTTGCCGATCTCAATGTCAGGGATCTTAAGGGATACAATAAAAAGGCAGAGGAACTGAATGATGAAGAACATAAGCATCTTCCTCAGATAGTTATCATAGTGGATGAGCTGGCGGATCTTATGATGGTTGCGGCGAAAGAAGTTGAAGAAGCGATCTGTCGTCTGGCACAGCTTGCAAGAGCCTGCGGCATACATCTTATTCTTGCAACACAAAGACCTTCCGTTGATGTCATTACGGGTCTTATAAAAGCAAATATGCCAAGCCGTGTGGCTTTTGCGGTTTCCAGCGGTGTCGATTCAAGGACCATTCTTGATATGAACGGCGCCGAGAAGCTTTTGGGAAAAGGAGACATGCTCTTTTATCCCCAGGGATATACAAAACCTGCTCGTATACAGGGCGCATTTGTTTCGGACAAAGAGGTATCCGAGGTCGTTGAATTTATTAAGGATCAGCGCCTTCACAATGAGTTCAGGGAACAGGTTGAGGCCGGAGTGGAAAAGATGGGATCATCTTCCGGCGGGACTTCATCAGGCTCGGG
This sequence comes from uncultured Lachnospiraceae bacterium, assembly GCA_902783735.1. Classification (GTDB taxonomy): domain Bacteria; phylum Bacillota; class Clostridia; order Lachnospirales; family Lachnospiraceae; genus Colinaster. The sequence goes on along the minus strand of CACZSE010000339.1, from coordinate 1,854 downwards.
TTCGGAATATGACGATCTTTTTGCTCAGGCAGGGTATTTCATTATAGAAGCCAATAAAGCTTCCATCGGAAATCTGCAGAGAAAGTTCAAGATCGGATTTAACAGAGCTGCAAGGATCATGGATCAGCTTTGCGAAGCCGGTGTTGTCGGAAACGAACAGGGTACTAAACCGCGTGAAGTTTTAATGAGCATGGAACAGTTTGAAGCATTTATAGAAGAATATGTTTGAGGTTAAAGATTATGGCAAAAAGTGATATTGAGATAGCTCAGGAAGCTGTTTTGGAAAATATAGAAGTTATTGCCGACAGACTCGGTATCAAAAAAGATGAGATCGAGCTTTACGGCAGATATAAAGCAAAGCTTTCCGATGAATATATCGATCGTATAAAGTCAAATAAAAACGGAAAACTTATCCTTGTGACCGCAATAAATCCTACTCCTGCGGGAGAGGGAAAGACGACCACAACGGTAGGACTCGGTCAGGCATTCGGTAAGCTCAATAAAAATGCGATCATTGCTCTTCGCGAGCCTTCTTTGGGGCCCTGCTTTGGTATAAAGGGTGGCGCTGCAGGCGGCGGTTATGCTCAGGTTGTTCCCATGGAAGACCTTAATCTTCATTTTACCGGTGATTTCCATGCCATAACCTCTGCAAATAACCTTTTGGCTGCCTTACTGGACAATCACATTCAGCAGGGTAATGAGCTTAAGATCGACACAAGACAGATCATATGGAAACGCTGCATGGATATGAATGACAGGGTTTTGAGAAATGTTGTTGTCGGACTCGGCTCAAAAGCCGACGGATATGTGAGAGAAGATCATTTCGTCATTACAGTTGCATCCGAGATCATGGCAATTCTATGTCTTGCACAGGACATGGACGATCTTAAGGATAAGCTCTCAAAGATAATCGTTGCCTATGATGTTGACGGTAATCCCGTTACCGCAAAAGATCTTAAGGCTGTAGGGGCAATGGCCGCACTTTTAAAGGATGCCATTAAACCCAATCTCATACAGACACTTGAACATACGCCCGCACTTGTTCACGGAGGCCCGTTTGCGAATATCGCTCACGGATGCAACTCGGTACGTGCAACAAAGACAGCACTTAAAATGGCCGATTATTGCATTACCGAAGCAGGCTTCGGTGCCGATCTCGGAGCAGAGAAGTTTTTGGATATCAAGTGCAGGAAAGCAGGTCTTTCTCCGGATGCCATCGTTTTGGTGGCTACCATAAGAGCTCTTAAATATAACGGAGGAGTAAAAAAGGAAGATCTTTCAAAAGAGGATCTTGATGCTTTGAAGAGAGGTATCGTAAACCTTGAAAAGCATATAGAGAATCTTCATAAATACAATGTGCCTGTTGTTGTCACCCTTAATGCATTTGTTTCCGATACGGATGCCGAAGTCGCATATGTTAAAGAATTCTGCGAGAATATGGGAGCATCATTTGCCATCAGCAAAGTATGGGAGATGGGCGGAGAAGGCGGAATAGAACTTGCAAACAAGGTATTGGAAGCGCTTGAAAAACCTTCCGATTTTAAACTTTTATACAAAGACGACATTTCAATAACGGAAAAGATCGAAACTGTGGCAAAAGAGATATACGGTGCGGACGGAGTAGATATATTGGCATCTGCAGCAAAAAAGATAGCAAAGATAGAAGAACTCGGATTTTCAGACCTTCCGGTATGCATAGCTAAAAATCAGTATTCGTTATCCGATGATCCTACTAAGCTTGGCAGACCGACAGGGTTTAATCTTACTGTCAGGGATGCATACGTAAGTGCGGGTGCCGGATTTGTAGTTGTTCTTACAGGGGATATAATGACCATGCCCGGTCTTTCGAAGAAT
>CACZSE010000338.1 GCA_902783735.1 uncultured Lachnospiraceae bacterium | reverse complement strand
GGGATCTATATTTGATATCCAGATAAAGAGGATGCATGAGTATAAACGTCAGCAGATGAATGCTCTTTATATAATCCACAGATATCTTGAGATCAAAAACGGAAAGATCCCGTCATCCAGGGTGACCTTCATATTCGGAGCCAAGGCGGCACCGGCATATATCATCGCACAGGACGTCATCCATCTGATCTTATGTCTCGAAGAACTCATAAACAATGACCCTGAAGTATCAAAATACATGAAGGTCGTCATGGTAGAAAACTATAATGTAAGCTACGCAGAGAGGCTTATACCGGCCTGCGACATATCCGAGCAGATATCACTTGCAAGCAAGGAGGCAAGCGGAACGGGAAACATGAAATTCATGTTAAACGGTGCTGTTACACTCGGAACGGATGACGGTGCAAATGTAGAGATACATGAGTTGGTAGGAGATGACAATATATATATCTTCGGTGAAAAGTCCGATGTTGTTATCGAGCATTATGCAAAAGCGGATTATGTATCGAAGGATTATTATAAAAAGAGTAAAGTCATCAAGCAGGCAGTTGATTTCATTGTCGATAAGAAGATGCTTAAGCTTGGCAACAAAGTGATGCTTGAGAGACTGTATAAGGAATTGTTAAATAAAGACTGGTTCATGACTTTACTGGATCTTGAAGACTATATCAAAGTTAAGGATAAGATGCTAAAAGATCATGCGGATAAAGACAGATGGAACAGAATGATGCTTGTAAATATCGCAAAAGCAGGGTTCTTTTCATCAGACAGAACCATTAAACAGTACAATGATGACATTTGGCACTTGGGAGTATAGGATCATATGCGAAAGAGCGGAATTTTATTAGCCATATCGAGTTTGCCCGGAAAGTACGGGATAGGTACATTTGGCAGCAAGGCCTATGAGTTTGTGGATTTTTTGGTAAAGTCGGGTCAGTCACTGTGGCAGATACTGCCCCTGGGTCCCACGGGATACGGCGATTCACCTTATCAGTCGTTCTCTACTTTTGCGGGTAATCCGTACTATATAGATCTTGAGGAATTTATTCAAAACGGCTGGCTTACCGTTAAAGACTGTGAAAAGTACGATTACGGCAATATAAACAGTGTAGACTATGAAGTGATCTATAAAGCAAAATTTGCTTTACTTAAGATCGCTTTTGACAAGAGCGGATTTTCAAAAAACGGGAAGCTTGAGGAGTTTAAAAAAGAAAATTCATTTTGGCTGGATGATTATGCATTATACATGGCCATAAAGGATTCTAAAAAAGGAGTAGGGTGGACTGACTGGGAAAAGGATATAAAACTCAGAAAGAAAACTGCGCTTGATTCATATAAGAAAAAGCTGGCCGAAGAGATCGAATTTTACTGTTTCCAGCAGTATTTCTTCTATAAACAATGGATGTCTTTAAAAGCATATGCCAATAAAAACGGCATACAGATAGTAGGAGATATTCCGATATATGTTGCTATGGACAGCTCCGACACGTGGTCTCATCCGGAACTTTTTGACCTGGATGAGGATTGTAATCCTGTAAACGTGGCAGGATGTCCTCCCGATGCATTTACTGCTTTGGGACAGCTTTGGGGAAACCCTTTGTATAAATGGGATTATCATAAGCAGACCGACTTTGCATGGTGGATGATGCGTATGGAGCATTGCTTTAAGCTTTACGATATCGTAAGGATCGATCACTTCAGAGGCTTTGACGAATATTACGCGATTCCCTTCGGCAGTGAAAATGCCATAAACGGAAAATGGATGCAGGGTCCCGGAATGGAACTGTTCAAATGCATGAAGGAAAAGCTTGGCAAGAAACAGGTTATTGCCGAGGATCTGGGCTTTTTGACGGATTCAGTCATAAAGATGGTAAAACGCTCCGGCTTTCCCGGCATGAAAGTATTGCAGTTTGCCTTTGATTCAAGGGAAGAAAGCGACTATCTTCCTCACAATTATGAAAGAAACTGCGTAGTATATACCGGTACCCATGACAATGATACCACAAGACACTGGTTTGATACGCTTGCAAGACCCGACAGGTCCTTTGCAAAAAGATATCTGGATATAAGGTCTTCGGCCGATGCGGTCAATAAAATGCTCAGAGCAGGACTCGGCAGCGTGGCTGACACCTGTATTGTCCCGATGCAGGATTATCTTGAACTGGGCGGTGAGGCCAGGATGAACTTTCCGTCTACACTTGGAAACAACTGGAAGTGGAGATTAAATCCGGATCATTTAAATGATGCATTATCCGAAAAGATTCGAAAGTTATGTAAACTATACGGCCGTGTGAGATCGTGATTTATCAGAAGGAGAAGGATATGGTAAAGGTAGGACTTTTATTTGCACAGGGAACAGAAGAATGTGAAGCATTAAATGTTGCTGATATATTAAGAAGAGCAGGCATGGAGTTAAGCATCATATCGGTTGACGGAGCCAAGAAAGTCACCGGTTCCCATGATATAACGATCATGGCCGATGAGACCATAGAAGAGCACAACTTCCTTGAAGATGAAGTTCTGGTCATTCCCGGAGGGATGCCGGGAACCAACAATATTGAGCAAAATCCCGTGGCAAAGCAGGCGATCGATGATCTGTACAAAGCCGGAAAGTATGTATGTGCCATTTGTGCGGCACCCAAGATCCTCGGTCACGGCGGATACCTCGACGGAAAGAAAGCCTGCATATATCC
>CACZSE010000337.1 GCA_902783735.1 uncultured Lachnospiraceae bacterium | reverse complement strand
TTATACGGAGGGAACACATAGTGTGTGGAATAGTTGGATATGTAGGAGATAAGCAGGCAGCTCCCATATTGCTTGAAGGACTGTCAAAGCTTGAATATAGAGGATATGATTCGGCAGGACTGGCTGTAAGAGACGGTGACAAGAAGGTTAAGATTGTCAAATCCAAGGGCAGACTCTCGGGACTTGCCGAGAAGACTAATGACGGCAAATCTCTTAAGGGTAACTGTGGTATAGGTCATACCAGATGGGCAACACACGGAGAACCTTCAGAGACCAATGCTCATCCGCACGTTACCGATGACGGAACGGTTACTGCTGTTCATAACGGTATTATAGAGAATTATCAGGAGCTTAAGGAAAAGCTCTTAAGGCATGACTATGAGTTTTATTCACAGACCGATACCGAGGTTGTTGTAAAGCTCATTGACTACTATTATAAGAAATATAAAGTAGGACCGATAGATGCACTTGCAAAAACAATGGTACGTGTACGCGGTTCTTATGCGCTTGTTGTTATGTTTGCGGATTATCCGGGAGAGATATATGTGGCAAGAAAAGATTCTCCCATGATCATAGGCGTCAGGGACAAAGAATGCTTTGTTGCCAGTGATGTTCCCGCAATCTTAAACTACACAAGAGATGTTATCTATATAGACAACCTCGAGATGGCCAGACTCTCAAAAGACGGAGCTGTTTTTTACAATCTTGACGGCGATGTGGTTGAAAAAGAGACAACTCACATTGACTGGGATGCTAAGGCGGCTGAAAAGGGCGGCTTTGAGCATTTCATGATGAAGGAGATCTATGAACAGCCCAGAGCAGTGGGAGACACGATGGAGTCTGTACTCTCGGACGGAAAGATAAATCTTGAGAACATCGGACTTACCGATGATATCATAAAGGATATTTCCGGCATTCACATAGTGGCATGCGGTTCGGCTTATCATGTGGGTATGGCTGCACAGTACGTCTTTGAGGATATGGCTCGGATCCCCGTAAGAGTAGAGCTGGCCAGTGAATTTATATACAGAAATCCTTTGCTTGACGAAAAGGAACTTGTTATAGCCATTTCCCAGTCCGGGGAGACGGCCGATACACGTTCTGCGATAAGGGAATCCAAAGCAAGGGGCATAAGAACACTGGCAATAGTAAATGTTGTCGGAAGTTCGATCGCAAGAGAAGCCGATAATGTGTTCTATACACTTGCCGGACCGGAAATAAGCGTAGCTACAACAAAAGGCTATACCACACAGCTTGTGGCATCTTATCTTATTGCCGTGCAGTTTGCGAAGGTTCGCGGAAAGATCGATGAAAAACAGTATAACTTTTATATCAATGAGTTAAAGACCATTCCCGAAAAGATAGAAAAGATACTTGACGATAAGGACAGGATCCAGTGGTTTTCGGCAAAATTTGCAAATGTAAGGGATGCATTCTTCATAGGAAGAGGCATCGATTACGCGGTTTGTATGGAAGGAAGCCTCAAGTTAAAGGAGATATCCTATGTTCACAGCGAAGCATATGCTGCAGGTGAGCTTAAGCATGGCACCATAAGCCTTATCGAAGACGGAACACTGGTTATCGGTGTAGCGACTCAAAATGAACTGTATGAAAAGATCATCAGCAACATGAATGAGGTTAAGAGCCGTGGAGCATATCTTATGGGCCTTACCAGTTACGGACATTATGAAACGGAAGACACCGCAAACTTTACGGTATATGTTCCGAAGATCGATGAACATTTCGCTGCGATCCTTGCAGTCATTCCGCTTCAGCTTCTTGGCTATTACTTCAGCGTTGCAAGAGGAAATGATGTAGATAAACCGAGAAATCTGGCAAAGAGCGTAACAGTTGAATAATAGTAATATAAAAAATAAGACCTTGGAGTGATCCAAGGTCTTTAATATTTTTATTTAAACTGCCATGTTGATCATGCTTACCTGCCCGTCGGCACTGCTGTAAACATATCTGCGAATGATACGTGCATCTTTATTATCGTCTGAAACATTTGCTACCGGGGTATTGGCAGATTTTACGTACTTGCTGGTATCCAACTGTTTTGAAAGAGCTTTGCCTTCCTCGGACAATGACAATCTGTCGACTCCTGTAACCCTTTCGGTAGGAACATGAGCCATATAGTCATGCGGTCGGAAAAAAGTTCCCGGTATTTCATTTGTGTTGTAATTGGTTTTGATAAACATACAATCCCCTCAATCCGTGAGTAACGGGCATCGTGCCCAAACACTTCCTTGCAAATATATAATATAACAGCGTTTGTAAATAAAAAATGACAAAATAATACAAAAAATGCAGTACTCTACCACACTAAAGCGTACACATTTAACAATATACTACCCTAAAGTACCATATAAAAACAGAAAAGAGAGGGCAATTTCTGCTATTATACATACAATACAAGCATGATATAATACTGATACAGGTTTTATAGCAATGCCTGAAAGACACCTATATAAGGAAAGGAAACAATCAAATGCAGATCAAACACAGGCTTGATCCGAACAGCAATGTGGATTTTTACAATAATGTAGATTACTGTGTCGGAACGGGAAGAATGGGACTGGCGCTTCAAAAGGAATATATGGACCAGCTTAAAGCGGTTCAGGAGGATATAGGCTTTAAACACATAAGAGGTCACGGGCTGTTTTCGGATGATATGGCCATATATCATGAATATACCGATGCTGAAGGAAAGACGGGGGTAGAATACAACTTTACATATCTTGATCTTGTGATGGACAGTTACAGGTCGGTAAACATTAAACCTTTTCTGGAACTTGGTTTTATGCCAAAGAAGATGGCATCGGGGGAACAGACGATCTTTTACTGGAAAGGAAATGTTACACCTCCAAAGGATTATACTTTGTGGACAGACATGGTCAAAGCCACACTTTCGCATCTGATGGACAGATATGGCGCCGATGAGGTGGTCACATGGCCTGTTGAGGTTTGGAATGAACCCAACCTTCCGGGATTCTGGAAGGATGCCGACATGGAAGAGTATTTTGTACTCTTCGAAAAAACCTTTAAAGCAATAAAGGAACTGGATAAACGATTCAGAGTGGGCGGACCTGCCATATGCGGTGTTGAAGATAAAAAATACATGACGATGTTCATGGACTATATATCAGAGCATGATATTCCGGTAGATTTCATTACAAGGCATCATTATACTTCAGAGTTTCCTGACTCAAACGGTCATTACAGCTATATAAAGCTTGTGGAGTTAAATGAAAGCCTCGGAACACTTAAGGATTCAAGAGACATAATAGACAGTTATCCGAAATACAAGGGTATTGAGATGCATATAACGGAATTCAATACTTCTTATGTACCGGATGCACCGATACACGATACCAATCAGAATGCTGCATACGTGGCATCGCTCCTTGCGAGACTGAGTGAAACGAGTGAATCGTATTCATATTGGACATTCGGAGATATCTTCGAAGAAAAAGGTGTTCCATATACTCCGTTCCACGGCGGCTTTGGCATGATGGCCAACAGGGGAATAAGAAAGCCTACATATTATGCTTTCAAGTTCTTTAAGAATCTTTCCGGAAAGTGCGTACTGAAAGATGACACATGTGTCGTGTTCCTGGATAAAGATACATACAAAGGTGTCATATTTAACAGCAGGACAGAAAGAACACAAGAACTTTTGGAGCTGACACTGGAGATCGAGGCCAAAGCCGACAGATATTCGGTTATTGAACAGGTGGTGGATGAAGATACATGCAATCCCTTAAAACTCTGGCATGCCATGGGAGAGCCGTCTTCACTCAGTAAAGAACAGACGGACTTGTTAAAGCAGAGCGATAAGCCGTTGACTGTTTCGGACATTATAGAAAAGAAAGGCGACAGTGTAAGCGTAAGCTTTA
>CACZSE010000336.1 GCA_902783735.1 uncultured Lachnospiraceae bacterium | reverse complement strand
TGATATTCCGAAGGTCATACTGAATCATCGTGCCGATTCAAATATACTGCTCTACTACCCTACGGGTGATAAAGATCATATAAAAGCTGTCAGTACAATGCTCGCAGAGATATGCCGTGATGACGGGAAAGCACTCTGCATAGCAGGCGATCCCATGGATATAGCTACTGCACGTGATATACACGGCAGCGAATATATCAAGTCAGTATATCCGAGACCGATCAATCTGTCAAAAATGGTTGCAGATATTTCAGATTATAATAATATGCTCTTAGGAAGCGACCGTATACGTACCATTCTCGTAATAGACGACGATCCCGATTTTCTCCATATCATGGAGAACTGGCTGTCTTCGACATACAATGTGGACTGCTCACACTCAGGTGCAAGTGCCCTTGCATATCTTGACAGAAAACGTCCGGATCTTATATTACTTGATTATGAGATGCCGGGCATGAATGGCGAAAAAGTTATGCAAAAGATCCGCTCCAACCCTGTCAATGACCGCATACCCATAATATTCCTTACAGGCATGAACGACAAGGAAGGAGTCATGAAGCTCTTAGGCCAACGGCCTGACGGTTATCTTTTAAAATCAGTGCACCGTGAGGCGCTTTTAGATTCTCTTGAAAAATTCTTTTCTAAGCCCTAGTCTCTTTATTTATAAACCGTTCAAACTGATCGGCCGGAACAGGTTTTGAAAAATAGTAACCCTGAATGATCTCACAGCCCATGCTCTTCAGACGATCGAGCTGGGCTTTTTCTTCGACACCCTCCGCAACAACAGGGACATCAAGGAATCTCGATATATCCATTACCAGTTCGCAAAGCTTTAAGCTCTTTTCATCATTGAGCATATTGCGAACAAATTTCATGTCCATCTTAAGTACATCTATAGGTATGGTTGTGAGCATGTTTAACGATGAATATCCGGATCCGAAATCGTCCATCTCGATTCTGAAACCTTTATTCCTTAAACTGTTGACTACTTCTATAAGTCTGCCCGCACTGTCAGAATAAGAGCTCTCCGTTATCTCAAGCAGCAATTCGTTTGTAGAAAGGCCGTACTTATCCAATATGCCAAGAAGCCTGTTTTCAAGCTCCGGATCAAATATATCTATCCTCGATACATTAACCGAAACAGGAACCGTAAAACCAAACTTTTCTTTCCAGAATGCTATCTGCGATGCAGCCTCCTCCCAGACAAAACGATCAAGCTTTTGAACAAGGCCGTTTCCCTCAAACAAAGGAATGAATTCTCCGGGACTTATCATGCCAAGTTCGGGGTGATTCCATCTGATGAGTGCTTCAGCGCTTCGAAGAACAGGTGTATCGCCCGATATGTCGTATTTGGGCTGATAGAAAACCACAAAATCCCTGTTTGCGATCGAACTGTCCATATCACGGATCAGTCTTTCATGATAGAGCTGTCTTTCATGAGTCGTACTGTCATAGTACGCCATCTGTCTTGTATAATCTCCTCTGAGTCCGTCACAGGCAAGTTTCGCATGATCAAACCACTGCTCCGGCGGATCATTTCTGTCGACACTCCTGTTGATACCTATACGTAGTCTTATCTTGGCGCTTTCAAATGAAACCGCTTCTATCTCGTCGAGGATCTTTTCGGCCATCGTACAATAGTCGGATGTGCACGAATGGTAAATGTAAAATATATCAGCCGCACTTCGACAGGCTATTCCAAAACCACCGTCGAGTTCACTCATTATCATTGAACCGATCTTTTTTAAGATCCTGTCACCTTCACTGCGACCGTAAATCTCATTGATCAGGTGGAAATGCTCTATATCTATAACGATGGCATCCATCTGAGCACTACTGTATCTTTCCAGCTGTCTTATGTATTCAAAAAAGAAATCTCTTGTATACAATCCGGTCAGGGGATCATTTTGTGCGGAATCAATGATCTTCTTTTTCTCATAAAGATCTATGATCCTTTCGCATCTCGCCAATATGACCTCGGGCATGTTATAAGGCTTCTTTATAAAATCATCAGCTCCCGCACGAATGATAGAAACCTCGGCATCCTCATCCTGTGTCATGACGATCACGGGTATGCGTGATAAAACATCGTCAGATCTGCGTATCTTTAATACCTCATCTCCGCTCATGACAGGCATCATGAGATCGAGCAGGATGAGCGAAACGGTATCGGCATCATCTCTGAGAATATCGACTGCCTGCTGTCCGTTTTCGGCATAGATAACATCATATTCTTCCGATAGCATGTTACCGAGTATCTCACGATTGACCATCTCGTCATCAACTACGAGCACCTTTCTTTTTGCCCTGACGCTTTGCAATATCCTATCCATTCCTTCATTCCTTTCTGACCGTTCCCACAGAGCAGTAAACTTTGCAGGACAGCCATACGATCATCCTTCTTTAAGAACATTACTTACATATATCTGTCAGAGTATCCTTTGCGCTGATGAGTTCCTCCATCAGCTTTTTATAATCGGCATCTGTTCTGCTACGTAAAAGTTCTGTTATCTGCGATGCTTTCTCATAAAGGGGCGTAAGTGACAGGTTGCCCAGTACACCCTTTAAAGCATGGGCTGCTTCAAAAGCAGCATCAAGATCACCTTCATCTATGGCACGTGAAAGATCGTCAAATCTTTTTTCTGTCGGAACCGAACCAACAAGCCTCAGGTACAGGGCTTCATTTCCCATGCACAGAGCGAGTCCTTTTTCGGTATCGACCCCAAACTCACGTAAAGCTTCCACAGTTATCATACTATAGCCTCCTTATCTGACTGTCTGTATTCCCAAATAAGTTCCCCGAGTGTCTGATACAGCCTTTGCGGCTCGACAGGTTTAGACAGATGTGCGTTCATGCCCGCTTGCAGAGAACGCTGGACATCTTCATCAAAAGCATTTGCCGTCATGGCAATGATCGGAACCTTTGAAGAATCTTTCCTGTTCAGGGAACGGATCTTCTGAGTAGCCTCAAGACCATCCATCTCGGGCATGCGTATATCCATCAGTACAGCATCATAATATCCGATATCACTGGCTTCAAACATATCGAGCGCTGACCTGCCGTGTTCGGCATGATCTATAATGGCGCCTTTCACACTCAATATCTCTTTCATGATCTCGGCATTTATGATCACATCCTCTGCAAGAAGAATATGTTTTTTATCAAGCTCTGCAAAACCTGAAGTGGTACGTCCGTTCACATGCTCCTGTCTTTCACTGCCGATCCTTAAAGGGATTATAACGGTGACTTCTGTTCCTACATTTTTTTCGGAGCTTACCGATATGGAGCCGTTCATCGTATCAACGATGTTCTTTGTGATGGCCATCCCAAGACCGGTACTTCCGTATTTGTTTGTTCTGCCGTTATATTCCTGTGTGAAAGTATCAAACACCTTGGGAACAAAGGAGCTGTCCATCCCTATTCCCGTATCCTTTATGATAAAGCGAATGGTTGCCTGATCTTCATAAACGGCAGTTCTGTCAACAATCAGGTCTACATCTCCGGGAGCGTCTGTAAACTTGATCGCATTACTCAAAATATTTATAAGAATCTCTTTGAGTTTAGTCTCATCACCGACAAGATCGTCGGTCACTTCATCTGATATGCTGCAGGCATATTTTAATCCTTTTTCTTCGCACTGGGCCGCTACCATGTCGTTTATCTGTCTTAAAATGCCCCGTAATGAAAATGCCTCGTTTTTCAATATCATGTTTCCGGATTCTATCCTGCTCATATCCAGAATATCATTGATCAGATCCAACAGATGCGAAGCGCTGGCTCCTATCTTCTCCAGGTATTGTCTTGTGTCGGGATCCAGCGTCTTTTTTTGAAGTGCCAGATTATTAAGACCGATTATGGCATTCATGGGTGTCCTGATCTCGTGACTCATGCTCGAGAGGAATGCGGTCTTTGCACGGTTTGCTTCCTGAGCAGCCACCAAAGCTTCACGAAGGGCGTGACCTTTTGCCATCTGATCTCGCATCTCAACATCGATATCGGTAAGCCCCAGACCTATTGCATGAACGATATGATCATCTCTGTCCGCAGCATGTCTGACTCCCGCCATTCGTATCATCTCATAGTAGTCTTTTCCGTTTCTGTGAACCAGATACCGGTATGCTATGATAGGTTTGTCGGCAAGGCTGTCCCTGATATTATCCGGATCTATAAACTTAAGGAAACCTTCTCTGTAGTTCTCATCAACCGAATTGTTTGCATACCATGTGAATCGCTCAAGATAAGGAAAGACTTTTCCTTCCTCAGACTGATCTTTGTCATCGGGAGCGGAGCGGTAGCATACACCCTCATCGCGGTCAAGATCAACGTGGTAAACACTTCTGTAATCGGATGCAAGAGCAGTGATCATTTTATCCTGCTGTTCGGTCCTGACCTGCTCACTGATAAGCCGTTCTTTTAAGTCATTACGGACCTTTGGATCATACTGCCCGGTAACATCGGCGATGAAGACATAGTATAAACCTCCGAAATTGTCGGTCTGCGTATAATGACCATAGTCTTCTATCCAACGAACG
>CACZSE010000335.1 GCA_902783735.1 uncultured Lachnospiraceae bacterium | reverse complement strand
TATTTCCTTAAAAAGCCTTTCCGTATCCCATGTAAGTGAGCCGTCCTTTTCATCCATATGATTCTCAAACCGATAAACCTCTTCAAGAATGAGCCTGTCGCCTTCCATATGACCTAAAATGTGACGTCCGCCCGAAGCACCTATATCTATAGCAAGATAGTATCTTATCACAGCGTCACTCCTCTCTTGAAAATGGCCATATCATGATAGCCTGAATTTTCCGCGCATACTTTTTCTCCGTTTGCACAATCCATGATCTTTTTAAACAGCTCATCTGTCAGCTCATCGATATCCTTACCGTTTACAAGTGTTCCGGCATTGAAATCGATCCAGTTGCCCTTACGTTCAAAAAGATCATTGTTCGAAGAAATCTTCATAGTCGGAACAGGAGCAGCAAACGGTGTTCCTCTTCCCGTAGTGAACAATATGATCTGCGCATGCGCTGCCGCGAGTGCGGTACATGCCACGGGGTCATTACCCGGCGCATACAAAAGATTCAATCCCGGATCACTTACGCACCCGCCGTAATCAAGTATGCCTGAAACCTGTGATGTTCCCGATTTTTGAGTGCATCCCAGTGATTTATCCTCAAGAGTCGTGATCCCTCCCTTTTTATTTCCCGGAGAAGGATTCTCATATATGTTCTGACCATTTTCTTTAAAATATCTTTTAAAGCCGTTGATCATATCAACCAGTCTTAAGAACAGCTTTTCATCTTTACATCTGTTCATAAGAAGTTTCTCGGCACCAAACATTTCCGGAACTTCCGTAAGTATGCAGCTTGCCCCTAAGCTTATCAGGCGATCGCTGACATGACCCAGGAGCGGATTGGCGGTTATCCCCGAAAGACCGTCCGAACCTCCGCATTTTAGTCCCACAGTCAGTCTGTCTGTGGAAACCTCTTCTCTGACGTCTTCGGATGCATAGTCTATGAGCTCTTTTAAAAGTTCCTCGCCGCGCTTGATCTCATCTTCCTCATCCTGACAGACCATGAACCTGACCCTTGCCTTATCATAGTCTGTCATCTTTTCTCTTACCGCCTCCACGGGCGAATTCTCACAGCCAAGTCCCACGATAAGAACTGCTGCGGCATTCGGATGTGTTGCCAGATCGGCCAGTATCTTTTCGGTTGCTTCCTTATCCTCTCCGGTCTGCGAACAGCCATACGGATGGGTAAATGCGACCACGGAATCTATATTGGCCAAAAACCTTTCCTTATATGCTTCTCCAAGCCTTGCAAGCCTTTTAACGATATCATTCACACAGGCAGTGGTAGGTATGATCCATATCTCGTTTCTTATTCCGACTTCACCGTTTTCCCTGACAAAGCCGTTAAATGTGGACTTTTTAACCGCAGGATCATTGCCGCCACAAATATCTGTCGGCTCATATGTATAATCAGTTATATAATCCAGACCTGTCTTGACATTATGAGTATGCACCCATTCACCCTTTTTAATGTCGCATACCGCCTTGCCTATACTGTTACCGTATTTAATGATATCCTCACCGGCTTTTATGTCCGTCAGGGCAAATTTGTGTCCCCTTAAAATATCGTTTTTAAGCTCTGTATCCGGCGCATCATCTAATGTGATATTTTCTCCTGCCATGAGATCCTTTAACGCCACGGCTACATTATCTTTTCGGTTTATCCTGATCACATCCATAACTTCCCTCTATCTGTTTTTGATCACTGACTCAAGCGCACCTTTCGGATCGCACATAATACCGTCAACCTTTTTAGTTACGCTGTCCGTAAGTCCTTCTATCCGATCCAGTCTCATCCCCCACAGACTCTCATTTGAAAGAATGCTCTTAACATATCCGCGAACATCATATCCGGCAGCTTTGGCAAAGATATCTATAACTTTCTTATCATCTCTTATCTCAAACGAGCACGTCTGCCCGTCAAGCTCTCTTTTTCCGATAAAACGCCCTTTTTCGTCATACTTTCCTTTGTAAAATGCAAGAAGCGAAGCCAATGAGAAAATAAGAAGGTCAGTTTCCTTACCCATATCTATCAAATCGAGCATCGTGGGAAGGCAACGCGTCTTCCACTTTGACACACTGTTAAGCGCGATATCATAAAGTCTGTGGTGTATATGGGGATTTTTAAATCTTTCAAGGACCGCCCCGGCAAATCCCTCCAGCTCCTGTCTGTCCATATCTATTGTTGGTATAATCTCATCTTCAAACAAAGCATCAATATAAACCTCAACTGCTCTATCCCGAACCGCTTCCAAAACCGTATCATAACCCATAAGATAAGCTATGAGTGCAAATGAAGTATGCGCTCCGTTTAGTATCCTGACCTTTCGTACTCTGTACGGTCTGTAATCGACCGTAAACACAACCGGCAGTCCTGCTTCTTTTAATCTGAATTCTTTGCTTATGTCACGGTCGGACTCTATGATCCACGACCCGAAGGCTTCACCGGTAACGATCAGTTCATCCCTGTAGCCGAGCTCTGCCCACAGCTCTTCAGCCTTATCGGAAGGATATCCCGATATTATCCTGTCCACTAAGGTGGAGCAGAAAATGCACGCTTCATCAAGCCAGTTTAAAAAACCGCACTCAAGCTTCCAATCATTCGAAAGCCTCATCACGCAGTCCTTAAGTACCCTGCCGTTATCCTCTATAAGTTCAACCGGCAAGATGATCACGCCCTTTTTACTGTCTCCGGAAAAGGTCTTATATCTCCTGTATAAAAACTGTGTGAGTTTTGCGGGAAATGACTTGGGTGGCCTGTCATTGAAGCGATCCGAGTCATCATATACTATTCCCGCTTCAGTGGTATTGGAAACAATGAATCTTAAGTCTTCATCGTCGGCAAATGCCATAAACCAATCGTAATCCTCGTAACACGAGAAGATTTCGCTTACGCAGGTTATAAGCCTGTTCTTCGATCCGTTAATATCACTGAGCATCACCGTATAAAGGCAGTTCTGGCGAATAAATGCCTCTGACGGTTTTCCCTCTCTTGGTTTGACCATGATGACTTCGGTATCCATGAAACCCGTTTCATTGGCGATATCGATCATCTCATCGACAAATCCTCTTAAAAAATTCCCTTCTCCAAACTGCAAAAGCTTTGTTTTTCTCTTATTATGGAATGGACATAATTCTGTTATCTCTTTCATTTTTCTGCCTCTTTATACTGCTGTAAAATGTAAGTGCTTACATTTATGCATTTTACACCCACATAACCTATTAGTCAATGTTTCGTTTAATACTTTAGACTTGTATATTCACAAAAAATGATGTAATATTGTGTAAACTGTTACATTT
>CACZSE010000334.1 GCA_902783735.1 uncultured Lachnospiraceae bacterium | reverse complement strand
GAACAGGTTGAAGTTCCTGTATTAAAAGAGTTATAATGATAAATGTACGATAAATTCGAACAAGGAGTATAGTTATGACGGACAATATGGAATTGATTGCAGAAAGCGCAAAGGTAGAATTATCCGAAGAAGAAAAACAGACTGTTTCTTCCTATGTAGACGGAATAGATATCCGTGATTCTCAGATGGTTTTACAGTACGGTGCCGGTGCTCAGAAAAAGATAGCCGATTTTTCGGAAAATGCCCTCAAGTCGGTAAAGACAAAGGATCTCGGAGAGATAGGAAACCTTTTAAGCAATGTGGTCACGGAATTGAAGAGCTTCGATGTCACCGAGGAAAAAGGAATATTCGGATTTTTCAAGAAAGAGGCCAATAAAGTAACATCCATCAAAGCAAGATATGATAAGGCAGAGACCAATGTCAACAATATAGTAAAGGTCATGGAAAACCATCAGGTGACTCTTTTAAAAGACATTGCCATGCTTGATCAGATGTACGAATCGAACCTTAAATATTTTAAGGAGCTGACACTTTACATACTTGCAGGTAAGGAAAAGTTAAATGAGGCAAGAACGGTTGAACTTCCCAAGCTTCTTGCCAAGGCGGAAGAGTCGGGACTTCCGGAGGATGCACAGGCAGCAAAAGACTATGCATCACTTGTGGACAGGTTTGAAAAGAAGATTTACGATCTGGAACTGACAAGAAATATTTCAATGCAGATGGCTCCCCAGATCAGACTTATCCAGAACAACGATACTATCATGTCTGAAAAGATCCAGTCGACCATAGTTAATACCATCCCGCTCTGGAAGAGCCAGATGGTCATCGCTATAGGACTTGATCATTCTCAGGATGCGGCAAAAGCACAGCGTCAGGTTACGGATGCTACAAACGAGCTGCTTCGTAAGAATGCTGAGGCTCTTAAGATCGCATCTGTTGAGACTGCAAGAGAGAGCGAGCGAGGTATTGTGGATATCGAGACACTTACTCAGACAAACCAGACTCTTATAGATACGCTTGACGAAGTCATGAAGATACAGGATGAGGGCAGAGTTAAGAGAGCAGAGGCTGAACAGGAGCTTGCCCGTATTGAGAATCAGATGCGTAATAAGATACTTGAAGTATCAAAGGTAAGACAGTGATCAAAAAAACATTGATTTTTTCTTGATATGGTGCTATCATACCTATAGTTGAATATGATTACTAGATTAGAGTGGATTTGCGATCCACTCTTTTTTATGGCTTTCATGACAGCCGATCAGAATTAAATAAAGAGAAAGGATACGTCTATGGCGAAGAACGATTATGAAGCTCGTACCGAAAAACTGGCGGAACCGATAGCTGAAGATGCCGGAGTCAGGATATATGATGTCGAGTACGTAAAAGAAGGCAGCGACTATTATCTCAGGGTATTCATTGATAAGGACGGAGGAGTCAATATCGATGATTGCGAAAACGTTTCACGGTCCCTGTCGGATGCAATGGACAGAGAGGATTTTATAGCAGATCCATACATATTGGAGGTCAGCAGTCCGGGCCTTGGAAGAACATTAAAAAAGGAAAGACATTTTATGTACAGCCTGGGAGAAGAAGTACAGATCAAAACCTTTAAGCCTGTGGACGGTAAAAAGGAGTTTGTCGGTATACTTAAAAGTTATGAATCGGGTACATTGACATTGCAGACCGATGACGGAGATATTTCGTTTACTCAGGACATGATCGCAAAGGCAAATCTTACGATAGATTTTTAATGAAGAGAACAAAAGAAAGAGAGGATAATATAAAAAACAATGAATAAGGAACTTATAGAAGCATTAAATGCACTTGAGAAGGAAAAAGAGATAAGCAAGGAAACACTCTTCGACGCTATAGAGAATTCGCTTCTCACAGCTTGCAAGAACCATTTTGGAAAAGCAGATAATGTTAAGGTCGAGATAGACAGGGAGACCGGAGATTATCTTTGCTATGCGGAAAAAGAGGTTGTTGCATCAGCCGATGACGTGGAAGATCCCATGTTACAGATCAGCCTTGAGGAAGCACAGAAGATCACTAAAAATGCGGCTGTCGGTGAGACCGTAAATGTGGAGATCAAATCCAAGGAATTTGGAAGGATCGCAACACAGAATGCGAAAAATGTAATCCTCCAGAAGATCCGTGAAGAGGAAAGGGATGTTATCTACAGTCAGTACAACGGTAAGGAAAAAGATATCGCAACAGGTATCGTTCAAAGATATATAGGTAAGAATATTTCGATCAACCTCGGCAAGGCTGATGCACTTTTAAATGAGGCTGAGCAGGTTAAGACCGAGAACTTCAAGCCCACAGAGAGGATAAAGGTATATATCGTTGAAGTAAAGAAAACAAACAGAGGACCCCGTATCCTTGTAAGCCGTACTCACCCGGAGCTCGTAAAGAAACTCTTTGAGTCGGAAGTGACAGAGATCAAGGACGGAACGGTTGAGATCAAGTCTATCGCCCGTGAGGCCGGCAGCAGATCAAAGATCGCCGTTTGGAGCAACAATCCCAATGTAGATCCGGTCGGAGCATGCGTAGGTATCAATGGAGCGAGAGTTAACAGCATAGTAGATGAACTTAAGGGTGAGAAGATAGATATAGTATGTTGGGATGAAAACCCCGGTATACTCATCCAGAACGCATTATCACCTGCTAAGATAGTTGCCGTATTTGCGGATCCCGATGAAAAGACTGCAAAGGTAGTTGTGCCGGATTATCAGTTATCGCTTGCCATCGGTAAGGAAGGTCAGAATGCCCGCCTTGCTGCAAGGCTGACAGGATATAAGATCGATATCAAGTCAGAGACTCAGGCTAAGGATGCTCCCGGATTCCGTTATGAAGATTATATGGATGACGAGGATGAATACGAGTACGAGGATGGCGAATACGTTGACGGCGATAACGCAGAGTATCAGGAGTATGCAGAAGCTGAGGAGAACACAGAGTCAGATGACGAATAAAAAGATTTTTTCGCTTCTCGGACTCGCGACCAGATCACGTAATGTGGTGAGCGGAGAGTTCATGACAGAGAAATCTGTTAAGGAAGGAACCGCAAAGCTAGTTATTGTAGCTGAGGATGCTTCGGATAATACCAAAAAAGAATTTGGTGATATGTGCAGCTACAGAAAAGTGCCATATGCCGTAATGGGCACAAAAGAAGAACTCGGAAAAAGTATGGGAAAAGAAATGAGAGCATCACTGAGCATTACGGATCAGGGATTTGCCGAAGCTGTTATTAAACTGTTGCAGGAGGTAGTACAGATACATGGCTAAAATGAAGATATCAGAATTAGCAACTGAGATAAATGTAGATAAAAACGAGATTGTGGCATTTCTTCAAAGCACAGGCTTTGAATGTAAGAGTGCCACTAAGACGATCGAAGATGAACAGATAAATGCCGTAAAGGACAAATTTGTTAAAAAACCCGAAAAAGAGCCTGTGAAGGAGGCAAAAGAGGCCGTAAAGGCAAAAGCAGAAGGCGCTGAAGCTCATAAAAGTGAACAGAAAGCACCGGTAAAGGATGCAAGACCGACAGATCAGCCCTTAAAGAAAAAGAAAAAGAGCAGTGTGATCATAGTGGGTGCAGGAACCGGAAATCAAATGAGAAACTCAAGACCCGGTCAGGCACAGAGCGTAAGACCCTCTGCACCTGTTTCTCCTTCAAAACAGATAGTTCTGGGACCCAACCAGATGATCAATAAGGCTACGGGTAAGATAATGGAAAAACTTCCGCCCAAGAAGCCTGAGCAGCCGGAGGTCACACATGTTGAGGAAGTAAAGACAGAGCCCGTTGCACAGGAAGCAACAAAAAATGAAAGAAATGAAGGTTCTCAGAACGGTTTTGCTTCAAAGAATCCCGTTTCAAACAATAAGAACCGCGAAAACCAGTCTAAGGATCGTTTCCAGAAAGGCGACCGAAATGAAACGAGAGGACAGCATACCGACAGCAGGAATAACAGAAACGCTGATAACGGAGGCAGAAACGGTTCTGCACCTGGCAAAGGCAGGGATTTTGCTGGGGGGAATAATCAGCGTGGCAACAAAAACATTTCGGGTGATACGCGCTCTTCGGGACGCGATGCAAGACCGTCAGATAGATTCAAGGATAACAGACAGTCTGCATTCATTGACGGACCGGCTTCTTCGGGAAAGCCGTCTGAAGGCAGACGCGGTAACCAGATGGGCAAGGACAAGAGATCCAAGAAAGATGCCATCTATGAAGAGGAAGAAGTAAAGAATAAGAATAAAGCCGGCAGATTCATAAAGCCGGAGAAAAAAGAGGAAGTGGTTGAAGAGATCAAGGTGATCACACTTCCGGATGTTATAACGATCAAGGAACTTGCCGAAAAGATGAAGATGCAGCCTTCGGTTATAGTCAAGAAGCTTTTCTTACAGGGCAAGATGGTCACCGTCAACCAGGAGATATCATATGAAGAAGCAGAAAATATTGCTATCGAATTTGATATCATGTGCGAACAGGAAGTAAAGGTAGACGTTATCGAAGAGCTGCTTAAAGAGGACGAAGAAGACGAGGCAACAATGGTTGAACGTGCTCCCGTTATCTGTGTTATGGGTCACGTCGATCATGGTAAGACATCGCTTCTAGATGCTATTCGTAAGACAAATGTTACCGATAAGGAAGCGGGAGGTATCACGCAGCATATCGGTGCTTACATGGTAGAGGCGGGAGGCAGAAAGATCACTTTCCTTGATACTCCCGGTCACGAAGCATTTACCGCTATGCGTATGCGTGGTGCCAATGCAACGGATATAGCGATCCTGGTTGTTGCAGCCGACGATGGTGTTATGCCTCAGACGGTAGAAGCAATAAATCATGCCAAGGCAGCAGGCATCGAAATAATAGTTGCCGTAAATAAGATAGATAAGCCCAATGCCGATCTTAACAGAGTTAAGCAGGAGTTGGCCGAATATGAACTTATACCGGAAGAATGGGGCGGAAGTACTGTGTTTGCACCTGTAAGTGCAAAGACCGGAGAAGGCATCAAGGAAATGCTTGATATGGTACTTCTTACTGCGGATATCCTTGAACTTAAGGCTAATCCGAAGAGAAAAGCAAGAGGTCTTGTAATAGAGGCTGAGCTTGATAAGGGACGTGGCCCCGTTGCGACGATCCTTATGCAGAAGGGTACGCTTAAGGTCGGTGATTTTGTATCTGCCGGAGCATGCTACGGAAAAGTAAGAGCAATGCTCGATGATAAGGGCAGACGTGTAAAGGAAGCAGGCCCTTCAACGCCTGTAGAGATTCTTGGTCTTAATGATGTGCCGGAAGCAGGCGAGGTATTTATTGCCCATGATAATGATAAGACTGCCAAGAGCTTTGCTGATACATATAAGGCTCAGAACAAGGCTAAGAAACTTGAAGAGACCAAGTCAAAAATGAGTCTGGATGATGTATTCAGCCAGATCAAGGAAGGCAACCTGAAAGAACTTAACCTTATCGTTAAGGCGGACGTTCAGGGTTCTGTTGAAGCTGTTAAGCAATCACTTGTTAAACTTTCGAATGAAGAAGTGGTCGTTAAGTGCATCCATGGCGGTGTAGGTGCCGTAAATGAATCCGATGTAAGTCTTGCAGCTGCTAGTAACGCTATCATAATCGGGTTTAATGTAAGGGTTGATGCCAATGCAAAGGAAACGGCTGAAAGAGAAGGCGTAGACGTCAGACTCTATAAGGTTATCTACCAGGCGATCGATGATGTAGAGGCAGCGATGAAAGGTATGCTCGATCCGGTATTTGAGGAAAAAGTCATCGGTCATGCCGAGGTACGTCAGATATTCAAAGCATCAGCTGTTGGAAATATCGCAGGATCTTATGTGCTTGACGGTATATTCCAGAGAGGTTGTAAGATCAGGATCTCAAGAGAGGGTGAGCAGATTTACGAAGGCGAACTTGCCTCTCTCAAGAGATTCAAAGATGATGTCAAGGAAGTTAAAGCAGGTTTTGAATGCGGACTTGTATTTGAAGGATTTGACGCAATGCAGGAGCTTGATATCGTAGAAGCTTACATCATGGTAGAGGTACCCAGATAAATGAGAAAGAACAGTATTAAAAATACCAGGATAAACGGTGAAGTATTGAAGATACTTGCAGAGGTGATCAGGGGAGAGATTAAGGATCCGAGGATACCGCAGTTTACCTCGATCGTGAGCGTCGAAGTGGCTCCGGATCTTAAAAACTGCAAAGCATATGTTTCGGTCCTTGGAGATGAAGAGCAGGCTGAGGCTGCCATAGAAGGTCTTAAGAG
>CACZSE010000333.1 GCA_902783735.1 uncultured Lachnospiraceae bacterium | reverse complement strand
TTTCAAAGGATATTATACTATAAAACCCACCGGATAAGAAAAAGAATCGGTCATGTAAACCGATCCTTTTTTGTCATTAAACCATTTATTCTGTTAAGGAAGTATCTTTGTATTTCAAAAGTTCCTCTATATAACGTTCTCCGATGTCACTTAACTTATGACTGTCTCTGGTAATGTATCCTATGGTAAGAGGATCCTCCTCTTTCAGTTTTATTATGACAAAACCGTCCTTAAGGCCCCGACTGTCTACCATGTTTCCGGTTCCTATGGAATAGCCGTTTAACGTTGTCATAAGCTCTGCAGAGGTTGCCCTGTCAGTGGATTTTATGATCTTTTGAAAATCGTAGTCACCCAGAGCTTCCTCGGAAAGATAAAAATCATTTTCACTGCTCTGGTCAAATGATACGCATGGATATTCGTTTAACTCTTCTAGTGATAATTCCTTTTTATCTGCCAACGGGTGATCTTTCCAGACATATACGTATGTATCTCTTATCATTAGCGGAACAAACTTTAAATGATATTCCCTGAAAAGCTTGTTCATGACCTTTTGATTGTTTGATGAGTAAGATATGACACCTATCTCACTTTTAAGATTCCTAACGTTATTAAGGACCTCATCGGTTCTTGTCTCATATACGGAATAGGCATAGCTGCTGTTGTTAAATTCCTTTACCACATTTACAAATGCATGGACAGCAAAAACATAGTGCTGCATGGAAACACTGAAATGTTTCTTTTCCTTGGCACCGTTGAGATATCTGTCTTCGATGATCTCATACTGACTCACCGCTTCCTTTGCATATATCAGAAACTCATTTCCATGTTCAGTTAACCGTACTCCCTTGTTTGTCCTTTCAAAAATACGGACATTCAGCTCCTCTTCCAATTCCCTTACGGTAGATGACAGCGCAGGCTGTGATACGAAAAGCTTAGCGGCCGCTTCACGAAAAGACCCGGAACCGGCTATCGCAATAATATATTTCAGTTGGAGAATAGTCATTTTACAAATCCTTTTTAATGTGAAACGAACACTTACCGATAACTAATCTAACTCTGCAAAAACCTGTGACAGCTCATCTATGAGGTCTTCGGCGTCCTCTATGCCGGTAGATAATCTTAAGGTACAGGGTGTTATGCCGTTTCTTAAACGAACCTCTTCGGGAACATCCGCATGTGTCTGAGTGGTCGGATAGGTAAGAAGCGTCTCAACTCCTCCCAGGCTTTCGGCATATTTTATCATCCTTACTTTTTCAAGAATGGAAAGGGCATGCTCTTTTGTGTCAACATAGAAGGTGAGCATCGATCCGAAACCCTTTGACTGTTTTTTCATGATCTCATAACCCGGATGCTCGGGAAGTCCAGGATAAAACACCTTGGTGATGACGGGTTGATCTTTTAACCAGTTTGCCAGTTTGATGGCATTTTCCTGTGCTTTTTCCATCCTTATTCCGAGAGTCTTTATTCCTCTTAAGATAAGCCAGCAATCAAAAGGCGCAAGACCGGCTCCCGTAGTCTTTATGAGGAATCTTAATTTTTCCCGGATCTCTTTGTTATTTGTCACGATAAATCCCGCAAGGGTATCATTGTGCCCTCCCAAAAACTTGGTTCCGCTGTGAATGACAACATCGGCTCCAAGTTTCAGGGGGTTTTGAAAGTATGGTGAAAGGAATGTATTGTCTACTATTAGCAAAAGTCCGTGTTCTTTTGCGATCTTTGCTATCTTTTCAATATCCGACACGTTCATCATGGGATTTGTCGGTGTCTCTATAAAGATAGCCTTTGTATTGTCACGGATCGCTGCTTCTATATCGTCTTTGGAACAGTTTAAATACGTGAATTCATAATGATTTTTCTTTGAAACATTATCAAATAATCTTATGCTTCCACCATAAAGATCCGCTTCCGATATGATATGATCACCGGGTTCAAATATTTCCATTAGCAGTGTTATGGCTGCCATGCCTGTAGAAAGAGCAAATGCATCTATTCCTCCCTCCAGATCGGCTACAACCTTTTCAAGCTGTGCCTTTGTAGGGTTTTGCAGTCTGCTGTAATCAAACCCCGTACTCTTCCCTACTCCGGGATGAGCATATGTTGCAGTCTGAAAGATAGGATAGCTTATGGCCCCATAGTTTTCAGTCTTTCCTTCCGTCTCTTCCAGATGCAGACATCGTGTATTAAATCCTCTTGCCATTTTCTTTCATTCTCCGCTTCAAATCTGACCGGTCCTTTTCTCCGATCTTTGCTGTTTGATTTTTATAATATACTCATATGGGGGTTGTTGTATAATCTCGATATGTTATTAGTTGATATAGGAAAAGTCTATAACACAATAAAAAAGCCACTCAACGTCCCTAAAAACGTTAAGTGGCAAATACTCTGTGAAAGCCAGGCCTATCCTTCCATCTTCTCTAAATAGGTAATGTAGTCCACTACCATCATGACGATCTTGAAGGTGACGGCGTCATCGAAGTTACGCATGTCGAGGCCAATGAGTTTTTGGAGCTTTTCCATGCGGTAGACTAAAGTATTTCTGTGAATGTAGAGCTGACGGGCAGTTTCAGAGACATTTAAATTGTTCTCAAAGAACATGTGAATGGTGGTCAGGGTCTCTTCG
>CACZSE010000332.1 GCA_902783735.1 uncultured Lachnospiraceae bacterium | reverse complement strand
CAATGATGCCGATGGAAGAGAGATAGATAAGAACACCGTCATAGCAGGAAACGGTCGCATAAAGGTAGTAGTGAGCGGAGCCAAGAACTATACAGGCGAAAAGGTCGCATACTATCAGGTGAGAGTATTAAAGGATCTTTCAAAGGTTAAGGCTGATAAGATACCGGATCAGCAGTATACAGGAAGAGCAGTCAGAGCGGACAATGAGCTTCATCTGTATGTGATGAACGGAAAGTCAAAGGCTTACCTTGCATATGGAACAGACTATGAGATAGTTGGCTGCTACAACAATGTAAAGAAAGGAACAGCGACCTATATCCTGAGAGGAAAAGGCGACTACAGCGGAACAAAAAGTGTGACCTTTAGGATTACTCAGGCGAAGTTCAAGAGGAAAAACAAATAGAAGAGTCAGGGTTGATATAGTCGTAAAAGACTATCCGTCTCGATTCTTACAAAAATGAAATCAGCGGGGATTCAAATGAATCCTCGCTGATTGTTAATAGATGTTTAGACACTTAAATAAGAAAAACATAGCTGAAAATCAAACATATTTTTCGGATCATATAGAGAGTAAAATAATGAAGAAAAAAAACTCAAGAGTGATACTTATGATCATTTTAATAATAGTTGTCGTGATATGCCTGCCTGAGAAAGTGCGAGCGGTGGATCATACTGTTCATGAGAAGGAACATGTATTTCAAGTTGAATACATCGACGAGGGAAAGTTATGTACGGAATCGTTTAATACATCTGTAGAAAAATGCGTTTTGGAGTGTAAAACCGAAGAATACTCACCTAAACTTGCACATCTTTTGATCTCTTTATGCAATAGCGTACATGATAAAGAAACACTGGAACGGACCTTTATCAGCATGCATTTTGAGGATTATACGACTGACTATGAAATGGAAGATCCTTTGCTTGCTTATGGAATAGCAAAAAAAGAGCTGTCTGATGGAACAACTCTGGTACTTGTCGTCACACGCGGCACTGAGAACAGTATCAAGGAAATTATAAGTAATTTTGACGCGAAAACACTAAGGGGAAACAGACATGAAGGATTTGACGAAGCGGCATATAGCTTAAGCAAGCGATTAAGTGAGTTTATCGGAACCGATGATCACAGTAACATCAGATTTGTTTTTACCGGCCACAGCAGGGGAGCAGCGGTGATCAACCTTTTAACTGTTGATCTGATGGATTCGGGCGTGCTTCGGGAAAATATTGTCGCATATAACTTTGCCTGTCCGGATGTTGCGATAATTGAAAAAGAAAAGGCATTATCATACAAAAACATTTACAATATCGGAAATGTTAATGATACGGTAACGTGGTTTCCGGGTGTGATATTTGGAAATAGTGATGAGAATGATATCGGCTGGAATAAATATGGACAGAGCTACTGGTTTTCAAATAATTGGAATGATCCGAAGGCAGTCAAAGGAAAGCTTCCCCAAGGTACATTCCGATCGCTGCCGATGACAGTCGCATATTTGACAGATGATATGATAGAAAGATTGTCTACGGATCATTCTCAGGTGAGATATCTGGATTATCTTCGAAATGAATATGATTTGGATCATTATAAAGATCGGGATGCTGCAGATATGGTAATTGAAAATGCCCAAATAAAAACTGAAGATGAGGATAGTGCAATATACAGTGTGGTTATGAGTCTTTTCCTGTAAAAAGATGTCTTAAGAAAATATATTATATACGTAAGATGCATTTGATTTAGAAAATACGAGGCTGAGGATGAATAGGTTCATCCTCAGCCTCTCTAATATCATGCATGATATTATTAACGTTTGCGAAATACTGCCTGTTTGATCTTAAAGGTTACGGTTTTTGTTCCGCTGTAGGCGCCTTTGCCTTTCAGTACATAGGTCGCCGTACCTTTCTTAACATTGTTATAGCAGACAACTATCTCATAATCTTTACCGTATGACAGATAAGATTTGCGGATGTTACTGCCACTTCCGGTTGATGTGTAGAGAGCCAGCTCTACATCGGGTCTTATGGCACGACCGGTATATTGCTGATCGCTTATCTTATCTGCTTTGACTTTACTGAGATCCAGCAGGGTTCTGACCTGATAAGTGGCTTCTGTTGAACCGTAGTATTGATTAATACCGTTAACCACGATCCTGATCGTGCCTGTTCCGTATATGATCGTGTTCTTATCTACTTCACGTCCATCGGCTGTATTTATATATCTGACAATATAGTCCTTGTTTTCAGCCAGTAGTTTTCCGTCCAGATCATATACTTTGGGCTTTGATATAAAGTACGTTCCTTTGGCATTTACCTTAGCTGCTTTATCTGTTGTGACAACCTTGGTATTTGCAATATTTTGCTGTTTGATAATGTAGGTTCTGGTGACAGAACCGTTAAAGTTTCCGGTTCCCTTTATGGTGACGGTCGGAGGCTTTGAACCATTGTACACAGTGTTGTTTGCATAGGAGAGTGTATAGTCCACCCCTTCTCTGAGTTCTCTGATGCTTCCGTCGGCACACTTAAATGAAACCTTGGGAACAGGTTTTGATCCGCCTTTGGCATAAACTATATCTTTTTCTGAAGGCATGGTTACGGTTATTTCTTTATCGCCTATATTTTTGGGAGATATAGTGTATTTTAAGGTCAGGCTGCCCATTACACCCTTAGATTCTATACCGGTTATAGTAACACCGGCACTGCCTTTGTTAACGTTAGTACTATAGCTGACAGTGTATTTTGAAGGATCGATGATGTCCCCATTGCCGTTTTTCTCGGTATAAACATTAAACTGAGGTATTAATTCATTTCCTGTGTAAAAATATGTTGTTCTGGTGAGCTTTGCCGATCCTTTCTTTAAATCGATATACTTGTTATCGGTTATTGCTTTTTGTCCTTTGGGATATACTTTAAATCTTCCTGTAGTATTTGTTCCGGTGAAATTCTTACCTATTCCGACTACCTTAATGGGATATACTTTGATGTCAACACCGTTTTCCGGTTGAGTTTCGCAATGATCCCAGTCAACATCGACTCTAAAGTCTTTGTTCTGCACCAGATTTTTTCCGTAATATGATACCTTCACCTTGGGGGTAGGAACCATACCGTTTTCATTAGCAGCATTTACTATAACAGCAGCTTTTGATACGTCAGCCTGAAGAATACTGAAATCTTCGGTGACTTTACCTATATAATTTCCTTTACCGGTTACTGTGATCGTGGCTGTTCCAACATTTATATTATTTTTGTACGTAACTGAATATTCCGTACCTTCCTTCAATAGTGTCTCGCCAAAATAGACCCTGATATTCTGTATGATCTTAGTACCGGTATATGTCATGTCCTTCACATTCTCAATGCTCAGATCTTTGGGTTTCTGAGGAGATTGTGTCGGTGTTGAAGTCGGATCGGGTTTTACTGTGGGTGACGGCTTCACTGTAGGACTTGGAGAGGGCTTGGGTGCAACCGTCGGTTTGGGTGTCGTTGTCGGATTGGGTTTAGCAGTAGGCGATGGTGCAGACGTAGGTTTTGCTTTAACTGTTATCCGGCAATTTGCCGTAAATCCGCCGTCCTTACTTTTGACGGTTATAGTGGCGGTTCCGGGTGCT
>CACZSE010000331.1 GCA_902783735.1 uncultured Lachnospiraceae bacterium | reverse complement strand
AAGAACAGTGATTTCAGCCTTAAGATCGAAGACTATTATAAAATGCAATTTGATATTGCGGTAGAAGATTCTCCCTTGGCTTTCAGGTTTTTTGAACATCTGCCTAAGCTGCAGATAATGGTATATGATCGTCCATGGAACAGGGAATGCGAACTCCCAAATGAAAACTATCACCGTTGTATAAACTGGGATATGATAAATGGGATGGTTCTAAAGAGCATATAAGAATGGTTGGAAATATATTTATTCAAAATATACGAAGCTGACCAAATCGTAGTGTCAGACTATATAGTTCTGTGGTAAAATGTACATAATGATTTTGGGGGAAAACTCAAATACAGGAGGTATGGTGATGGGTAAGTTAAATGCCACCGCAGAGGCACAGATAAAAGAAATCTGCGACAGATACAAAGGGGAAAAAACACCGTTAATGATGATCCTGTCCGATATTCAGAATGAATATGGATATATTCCGCTTGAAGTTCAGGAAGTGGTGTCGGAAAAGACAGGAATATCGGTTGCGGAAATATATGGGGTAGTAACCTTCTACTCTTTCTTTTCTCTAAATCCAAAGGGAAAGTATGTCATAGGCTGTTGTCTGGGTACGGCATGCTATGTTAAAGGTGCTCAGATAGTAATAGACCGTTTTTCTGAATTATTGGGTATCAAACCCGGACAGACAACAGAAGACGGTATGTTCACGCTTGATGCTTTAAGATGTATCGGCGCATGTGGTATTGCTCCGGCTGTAAGTATAAACGGAAAGGTTTATCCCAAGGTAGACGTCGAGCATGTTGAAGATATAATTGCGTCATACAGAAAGGGGGCATCGGCATGAATCAGATAACTTCAGTAGAAGAACTTGACAGGATCACTGAGCAGTGTGAA
This sequence comes from uncultured Lachnospiraceae bacterium, assembly GCA_902783735.1. Taxonomy (GTDB): domain Bacteria; phylum Bacillota; class Clostridia; order Lachnospirales; family Lachnospiraceae; genus Colinaster. The sequence continues at coordinate 4,201 of CACZSE010000331.1, read as the reverse complement.
AAAGAGATGGAGGTAAAGATAACCGGTGCCGATGAAAAGCGTCACATTGTGCTTTGCGGTGGTACGGGATGTCTTTCGAGCAATTCCAAGGAGATAGCTGCCAAGTTTAAAGAGCTTCTTGCCAAAAAAGGTCTTAACGAAAAGGCGACCATAAACCTTTCGGGATGTTTCGGTTTCTGTTCTCAGGGACCGTTTGTAAAGATATATCCTGAGGATACACTTTACAGAATGGTTACCATCGAAGATGTGGAAGAGATAGTAGACTCGGATATAGGTCGTGGCGAGGTTGTTGAACGTCTGCTGTATGTCGATCCCGTTTCCGGAGAGAAAGTATCTAAGCAGGATGATATCAATTTCTATAAAAAACAGCGCAGAATAGCACTTCACGGTTGTGGCGTAATAAACCCGGAGGATATAAGAGAAGCACTCGGATACGGTGCATTCAAAGGACTTAAGAAAGCACTTTCGATGTCACCCAAGGAAGTGGCCGATACGGTACTGCTCTCAGGACTTCGGGGAAGAGGCGGCGGCGGATTCCCTGCCGGAAGAAAATGGATGTTTGCCCTTGCAAGCGAAGGGGATGAAAAGTACGTTGTATGTAACGGAGATGAAGGTGATCCGGGTGCATTCATGGATCGTTCCATCCTTGAAGGAAACCCTCTCGCGGTAATAGAGGGTATGATGATCGCGGGATATGCCATCGGTGCCCATGAAGGATACTTCTATGTTCGTGCCGAATATCCGATCGCTGTAGCACGTTTGAAAAAAGCCATCGAAAATGCAAGAGAAGTCGGAATGCTCGGGAAGAATATCCTTGGCAGTGGTTTCGATTTTGATTGTAATATCAGACTTGGTGCAGGCGCATTTGTCTGCGGTGAAGAGACAGCTCTGTTAAATTCAATAGAAGGCAAGAGAGGAATGCCCAGACCTCGTCCGCCGTTCCCGGCTGTTAAAGGTCTCTGGGGTAAGCCGACTATCGTTAATAATGTCGAGACACTTGCCTGCGTACCTTATATCTTAAGAGAAGGTGCGGCCGAATTTGCCAAGGTAGGTACCGAAGGATCAAAAGGAACCAAGGTATTTGCGCTTGGAGGAAAAGTAAATAATGTAGGTCTTGTCGAAGTTCCGATGGGAACGACTTTAAGAGAACTCATTTACGATATAGGCGGAGGGATACCGAACGGCAAGAAGTTCAAGGCCATTCAGACGGGAGGCCCTTCGGGCGGATGTCTTACAGAGGAATACCTCGATGAGCCCATTGATTTTGATAACCTCGTACAGAAGGGCTCTATGATGGGCTCCGGCGGAGCCATCGTAATGGATGAGGACAACTGTATGGTTGATGTTGCAAAGTTCTATATGGAATTTATTTGCGACGAATCATGCGGTAAATGTTCTCCCTGTCGCGTCGGAACAAAGAGGATACTTGAGATATTGACAAGGATCACTGAAGGAAAGGGAGAACTTGAGGATCTAGATACTCTTGAGGAACTTTCAAAGACGATCCGCAAGAACTCGCTCTGCGCATTGGGACAGACGGCTGCCAATCCGGTAAATTCGACACTTGCTCATTTCAGAGATGAGTATATTTCACACATCGTTGACAAGAAGTGTCCTGCTCACGTGTGCAAGAGCTTAAGCCAGTACAAGATAAATCCTGATATCTGTATCGGGTGTGGACTTTGTGCAAGAAATTGTCCGGCAGGATGTATTTCCAGAACCGATTACATTGCTGAAGGTCATAAGCTGGCATCATTTGCCATTGACCAGGAGAAATGCGCTAAATGCGGTCTTTGCAAGAGTAACTGTAAATTTAATGCTATTACAAAGGACTAAGGAGGGAATGGAATATGTCATTGATCAATATAAAAATAGAAGGTATTCCATATCAGGTGGAAGACGGACTCACCATTCTTGAAGCTGCAAAGAAGTGCGGCTATGAGATCCCTCACCTTTGCTATTTTAACCACGGAGAATGCTCTCAAGGCTCCTGCAGGGTTTGCCTTGTTGAAGTAAAAGGTGCAAGAGGGCTTGTGGCAAGCTGTGTATATCCCGTAAATGACGGTATGGAAATAAGTATATCTTCGGCTGAGGCGGTAGCGGCAAGAAGGAGAAGCGTAGAGCTTTTGCTGTCTGACCACAATCAGTACTGTCAGGCATGCGATAAGAACGGAAAATGTGAACTGTTACATGTCGCTAATGTAACTGATGCAAGAAGCGGAGTATTCGGCGGTTCACACAGTGAGGTACATCTGGATGAAGTGGCTCCGGGACTTGTAAGGGATACTTCAAAATGTATCTTGTGTGGAAGATGTATCGAAAGATGCAAGAGTGCTCACGGGCTGGGTATACTGGGATTTGAAAATCGAGGCTTTAATACATTTGTTGCACCGGCAGATGATCGCTCATTTAACGACAGTCCTTGCATTCAGTGCGGACAGTGTGTAAACGTATGTCCCACAGGTGCTCTTATGGAGCATTCTGAGATAGATAAGGTGGATCATGCATTAAGATACGGCAAGAAGATCGTTATCGCTCAGGCTGCGCCCGCAGTAAGAGCTGCTCTCGGAGAGGAATTTGGCTATAAGATCGGTACACCTGTAACAGGAAAGATGATCGCTGCCATGAGAAGACTCGGATTTGCCAGAATATATGATGTAAACTTTGGTGCCGACCTTACTATCATGGAAGAAGGTACTGAGTTGCTCGGACGTCTGAAGAACGGCGGTGTTTTACCGATGATCACTTCCTGCTCACCCGGCTGGGTCAACTATGCCGAGTACAATTACGGTGATCTTTTACCGCATCTGTCATCGTGCAAGTCACCCCATCAGATGCAGGGTGCCATAATCAAGTCATACTGGGCTAAGCAGAATGATGTTAATCCTGAGGATATATTCGTTGTATCCGTAATGCCTTGTACGGCAAAGAAGTTTGAGAGACAGCGTGATCAGCTCAAAGTCAACGGCATACCGGATGTCGATGCTGTTATTACAACTAGAGAACTTGCTCGTATGATCAAGAGAGCCGGTATCATGTTTGACAGGCTTCCCGACGAAGAGTGGGATCAGGACATCATGGGAGATTATTCCGGTGCAGCAGCCATCTTCGGTGTAACCGGCGGCGTTATGGAAGCAGCGCTTCGTACAGTATATTTCAAACTTACAGGCAAGGAATCGGATCCGATCGAATTTAATGAGGTTCGTGGTCATGATGCGGGCATAAGAGAAGCATCGATAGATATAAATGGTACGGTTGTAAATGTTGCTATTGCATCCGGCATGAAATCTGCGAAGGTACTTTTGGATGATATCAGAGCAGGGAAGAGCAAATATCAGTTCATAGAAATTATGGGATGTCCCGGCGGATGTATCAACGGCGGAGGTCAGCCGTATGTACGTGAGTTCTTCCTGCCGAACGAGGATGATGATATCCTGGATACATATAAGGAGAAGCGTGCAAAGGCACTCTACAGTGAAGATGAGAGACAGACGCTTCGCCAGTCACACAACAATCCTCAGATCATAGAACTTTATGAGAAGTTTTTGGGTGAGCCTAACAGTCATAAGGCGCATGAACTCCTTCATACTACATACGCACAAAGAGAAGGATTTAATGATATCAGCAGATAGTACCCGAGATAGGGAGAAAAAAAGCTCTGTACTCTGATCATGAGTACAGGGCTTTTTACTTCTATCTGAAAAACAGAGTGCTTCCGCATATTTTTTTACTCTCATATACACCGCTATCCGCCTGTTTATAGAGTTCTTCGAAAGACACCTTATTGTCTTCGTTGAAGAAAGCGGCACCGGCGCTGACACAGACTTCTCTGCCTCCAAGTTCCGGAATATCCAGATTGGAGATTTCTTTGAATACGCGGTCCATTACCACCTTACCGTTTTCTTCATCATTTAAGTCCATAACGTATGCGGCATACTCATCACCGCCCAAACGGAAGATGATATCCTCATCACGGAAGGTTAGTTTCAACACATCCGCAATACCACGGATCACCTTATCTCCGACATTATGGCCATATTCATCGTTAATGTCCTTAAATCTGTCAACATCCAGGATGCAGAGCATTCCCGTTTTGTCATTTGCCATGGCATCAATCACTTTTCGCTCGCCACTGCCGCGGTTAAGAATACCAGTCATGATATCTGTGCTGGCCAGAATCTCAAGATTCTGACGCTCCTTT
>CACZSE010000330.1 GCA_902783735.1 uncultured Lachnospiraceae bacterium | reverse complement strand
CTGTTGTTTCATATAGATCTGCCGGAGAATTTTGATTCACCCTACAAAGCGGTTTCAATAAACGATTTCTGGGACAGATGGCATATTACACTTACAAGGTTTTTTACAAGGTATATATATATTCCTCTCGGAGGAAACCGAAAAGGTAAAGGCAGGACCTATGCCAATATTTTTATTGTCTTTCTTATAAGCGGGATATGGCACGGCGCTGAGTGGAGCTTTGTTATATGGGGATTATTGCACGGGATCGCTACGATCGTACACAGAATGATATCTGATCGCAATAAAAAGCATAGTTTACATAACATCGCGTCACGTACCATTACTTTTTGTTATGTAAGTGTTGCCTGGGTATTTTTCAGAGCAGATAAGACCGCAGATGCGCTTTGTGTATTTAAGAAACTGGCTGAAGGAGGCTGGAACGGGATAACTGTGCGCATGTATGAAGCATTCAGCAAACTGGTGGAAGTATCATGGCTTTTAAGACTCGATGTGCTTGAGATAAGGAACAGATTTCAGGGACTTGCTGCCATATTGATCATGATCCTTCTTATTGTCGTCTGCTTTGTTGCACCGGGCAGTAAAGAAATGACGGACAGATGTGTTAAAAAAATAACCTGTCAGCGTTTGCTTTTCATTTCTGTTTTGCTCTTCTGGAGTATATTGAGTTTTAGCGGAGTGAATAATTATATCTATTGGAATTTCTGATCATGAAAAAGAATAATGAAGAAAAGACAATATCATATAAGAAAAGTATTTTTGTGATACTGATAACCGTTTTCTTTTTGTTATCATGTGTAGCTCTGGTAAATGCTGTCGTAGACCCGTATTTTCATTATCATAAGCCCTTTACGAACTATAGACTGATAGAAGAAAGATATGTTAATGACGGCATATCAAGGCAATTTGATTATAATGCCGTCATAATAGGTAATTCTCTGTCGCAGAATTTTAAGACTACTCAGTATGATGAACTTTTCGGCGTTAAAAGTGTTAAATTGCCCTATTCGGGAGCAGGTGTAAAGGAACTTTGGACAGCACTCGGGAGGATCGTCGGAAGAAACGAGCTTAGTGATAATATAAAAGATTACATGATGACGGATCCGAAATTTGAGCTTAAAGACTATGGAAAAACCAAAGCTTACAGAAATGATATAAAGGAGGTCATCGTTGTACTGGACATGGAAGACGTGATGAGAAGCTATTCATGGCACAGATATAACGACTATCCGGAATATCTGTATGATGATAATCCTTTCAACGATGTCGGTTATCTTTTAAACAAAGAAACCTTATACAGGGGAAGCTTTTACAATATCGGTATGACATTAAAAGGAAGTGCCAATACGACATTTGATGAGTATTCCGCCTGGGAAAGACAGTCCGGCCCCGGGGAAGCCTGTGATGGGCTGTCCAAGATAAAAAAAGAAACGACAGATATAAAAAGTCTTTCTGATCGGGACAGGGACCGCGTTTTTCGTAATATTGCATGCAACATTATCCCGGTAATAAGAGCAGCTGAGGATACTGAATTCAGATTGATAATCCCTCCGGTCAGCATAGCTAAATGGGCGGCTTATCATCAGGCCGGTGAGACAGGTTACATGATCGAAGGCATGAGATTCGCTGTTTCACAGCTGGCAGCAGAAGAAAATGCAGATATTTATTCATTTATGGATGAATATGATCTGATCACGGATCTTACACATTATTGTGATGATATTCATTATGATGCATCGGTAAATGAGTGGATGCTTGAAGAGATAAAAAACGATCATCATGAGATTACGTCAGATTCTTATGAAACCTATTTTGATGAACTGGCTGAGTTTTACGGGAATTATGATTATACGATACTTAACGAATATATAGAATGACTATGCAGATACTATGGTACAGAAAGGGACGTTTCTTGTGTAAACGTCCCTTTTATGATACAATTTTATCTTGTATGAGTATGCGAACATGTCAAAATGCTCAGTGGTGAATGATGATATGATCAAGATAAAAAAGGATATCCATAATACACAGCTTTACACTGTATGGTTTGCAGAAAAGCCTGTGACAGATGCGGGTATCATACAATACAAAGAAGCACGATTCAAAAATGACAGATCGGATGATTTCATTACATTGGAATCAGATCTGACAGAGAGTGAGGAAGATATAAAGGCTCATTTCTCAAAGGGCTGCAAATATAAGGTTAACAGAGCATACAGGGAAGATATAACTTTTCATATTTTTGAAAACGACGCGATAACGGATGAGATGCTCAACAGTTTTCTGGATTTCTTTGAAGAGTTCTGGGCAAGCAAGGGAACAGGCCTGAGTGACAGGGATTCCCTTTTTGATGAGATGATCCGGTACAGGAATACGCAGGCTCTGACTTTGGCATTCGCAACAGTAAACAGTGTTCCCGCAGTATATCATACTCATATTTTTGATGACAGAGTTGCAAGACTGCTTCATTCGGCATCACTTTACAGATTAAAAGGCGATGAAGAAGGCAATACCAAAAATATCATAGGTATGGCTAACAGAGCTCTTCATTTTGAAGAGATAAAATATTTCAAACTGAAGGGCATCTCAGTCTATGACTGGGGAGGAGCCGGTACGGGAGAAGATGTGGCCAGCATTACTGAATTTAAGGAATCTTTCGGCGGTAAACATGTTGTATACAGCGAGTTTGAAACGGTTAACGGTATGAAGGCCCACATGATAAACGGTCTTTCAGGGCTTAAGCACAAAATAAAGGGATAGGCAAATGTGCGGTATAAATGGCATATTGGGACATATGGAAGATGCCCTTGGACAGATAGAAGCGATGAACAGAGTCATTGTCCACAGGGGACCGGACGATCAGGGCGTATGGTCCGATGATAAGGGTGAAGTTTATTTCGGACACAGAAGACTGGCCATACTGGAACTGTCACCAAAGGGTGCGCAGCCCATGGTGAGTGCATCCGGCAATCTTGTTATAACTTATAACGGTGAGATATATAACTATCTGGACATAAAAAAGAAACTTCTTTCAGAACATGGTGAGGTAGTATTTAAAGGAAACTCGGACACCGAACTGTTGCTTTATTCGATTGAATGTTACGGCCTTGAGAAGACTCTTGAAATGATAAAAGGCATGTTTGCTTTTGCGGTCTATGACAAAAGAAACAGAAGCGTATCTCTTGCCAGAGACAGAATGGGAGAAAAGCCTCTTTATTACGGAAGAGTTTCGGGCTTCACGGTGTTTTCTTCCGATATAGGTTCGATCGAGCAGATAAAGGGAGCTGACCTTAAGATAAACACTGCCGTATTGGCATCGTATTTTAAAGGCGGTTACATACCCGCTCCGTATACAATATATAAAGATATTTATAAATTGCTTCCCGGGCATTTTCTGACAATATATGCGCCCTACAAAGAATGGGAAGACAGATGCTATTGGGATATAAAAGCCATAGCAAAAAAAGGTCAGGACAACATCTTTACAGGAAGCTTTGAGGAGGCTTCAAAAGAACTGGAAGGTCTTATCTTGGAAGCCATACGCGGGCAGATGATATCGGACGTGCCCCTGGGTGCATTTTTATCCGGTGGAATAGACTCAACATTAACCGCAGCTCTTATGCAGAGCATCAGCGATAAACCTGTAAAGACTTTTACGATAGGGTTTGAGGATGAGGCATACAATGAGGCTGTGTATGCAAAAGAAAGTGCAAGACACCTGGGTACGGAACATACGGAAATGTATGTTTCAAAAAAAGATGTCCTTAGCATGATAGACAGTATACCTGTGGCATTTAACGAGCCATTTGCCGACAGTTCTCAGATACCGACAATGCTTGTGAGCAGGATGACAAGAAGGCATGTTACGGTCTCATTGAGCGGAGATGCCGGGGATGAATTCTTTTGCGGTTATAACAGCTATAAAGACGTCAGAAAAGGACTGGATGTATTAAACAGCAAATTGCCGTTTATCAAAGGCAATATTAGAAAAGGTCTGGGCAGGATCGTATATGGAGTTGGGGGCAGATCCAACCGTTCGTTACATAAACTGTCCACGGTATTAAGTGTCGACACTCCGGAAGCCTGGTACAGAAATGTCAGGGATGATGACATATTGTTAAATAAACTGTCGGTTGCCGATGAAAGCATAAAAGATTCGATAGATCTGTACGAAGACGGTTTTTTAAACGAACCCGAGCATAACCTTATGCTCATGGATATGCTGCAGTATCTTCCCGATGATATACTTGTCAAGGTCGACAGGTCCGGGATGTTATATTCCCTTGAGAGCAGAATCCCGTTGTTAGACAGAGATATAATAGAATTTGCATGGTCTTTACCGCTTGAATATAAATATGACGGTGTTACGACCAAGCGTATTCTGAAGGATATTCTTTACAGATACGTTCCGAGAGAAATGATGGATCGTCCCAAGAAGGGATTTTCGGTTCCTCTTTTAAAATGGTTGAAAGGCGAGGAATTAAAAGACTGGGCAGGTGACATGCTATCATCCGGCAGAACACATCTGAAAGGATATGTAAATACAGATATCGCAGATAAGATGTGGAAACACTTTATGGACACCGGCGAAGGCGAAAGAAATATTTGGACGATCCTGATGCTGTGTCAGTGGTTTGAACAAAAAAACAGAGGATGATTTGAAAAACATAATCACATTCAGACTGGATGATATAACACCCGGTTTAAGAAAAGAGAATTTCAAAAGGTTTGAAGCTATCTTCGATACATTCGATATAAAGCCGTTAATAGGGGTCGTGCCTCAAAATGAAGATCCCAAGCTCATGGTCGAACCGGCAAATGAAGGATTTTGGGATGATATCCTGAGATTACAGGAAAAGGGATGGATCATTGCGATGCACGGCTACAGGCATGTTTACTCAAATGAATGTGAGGGGATATTAAAAGCCAATCCGTTCAGTGAATTTGCAGGTATCGGATATGAGGAACAATCGGACATGATCTCGCGAGGCAAAGAGATCATGGCTTCACACGGAATAAAGCCGACCTTCTTTATGGCACCCGGACATACCTTTGACGAAAATACCCTGAGAGCACTTACGGCCAACGGCATATATAATGTTACAGACGGATATGCGCTGGTTCCTTATACAAGAGACAGGATAAATTTTTATCCCTGTACATTATCCGATCCCAAAGTCAAGCGTGGTATCGATACGGTATGCATGCATCCAAACAACTGGTCGGACGACGATTTTAGTGATCTGGAGAGCTTTATCAGGAAAAACAGATCATTGTGCATGTCCTTTGGTGACATGATAAGTGAAGTAAAACCCGTTGAGTACGATGATGCCATAGCAAAACAGGAAGAGAGACACAGGAGAAACAAAGCCGAAAAACAAAAGCTGTCTCAAAATGACAAAATGCAGGATTATCTTAAGAAGAGCTACTCGGAAAATAAGATCCTCAAGTTTTTTAAAAGATGTTTTTATCTTCCGATGTTATTAAAGAAATGAACAAATCAGCTGATGAGAATATAAAGGTTTCCGTAATATGCGTAACCTACAATCATGAATCATATATCAGACAGGCCCTGGATTCGATCCTTTGTCAGGAGACGGATTTTAAGTTTGAGATACTGGTGGGTGAGGACTGCTCTACCGATGATACCGGAAAGATACTCAAAGAGTATGAAAGAAACAATCCGGACATCTTCAGAATGTTCTACAGGGATAAAAACCTTGGTGCAACGAAAAATGAATATGAACTCATGATGGCTGCAAAGGGAGATTATATCGCGGCTCTTGAACTTGATGATGTATGGACCGATGTTCATAAGCTTCAAAAACAGTATGATTTTTTGGAAGCTCATCCTGAATACATCGGTGTGGCTCATGATTTTGACATCATAGATAAAGACGGAAATGTCATTGAAAATGATGATAATAAAGCAATAAAAGATTATCTTAATAAAGATTTTACCTTAAAAGATTTTCTGGATAACGGGTTTGTGTTTCAGACGGGAACACATTTCTATCGAAATATTTTTAAAGACAAAAAAGATTACAGCGTTATATATAAGGCCGATCGCCTCATAAGAGATAAGACCATATTGTCGTTGCTTTTG
>CACZSE010000329.1 GCA_902783735.1 uncultured Lachnospiraceae bacterium | reverse complement strand
TTTTTCATCCGTCCATACAAATGTAATGTCCTTTGAACCATACTTGATCGGTGAACCATTATACATGAGTGTTGGCTTGATCTGATTTTTCTTTTTAGCCTTATATTGTGCTGTAAGTGAATCATTTTCGGCCGTGAGCTTATCAAGAGGCATGGAAACTATATCAAAGTAAACAACCTCGCTGCCCTTGTAGTTTCCGGTAAGCTTTATAACTATCTGCGGCTTTTTCTTAGGATCACTTACACCCTTTGAGACATTTTTATTATTCTTATAGGTAAGCTTATAGTCGGTATTTTCTGTTAAGAGCTTATACCCCTTATAAACATTGATCTCAGGCTTTATTGGATTTCCCGTATAGAAATACTCAGCATTTTCATTTAATCCCGCTACCCAGATATTTGCTTTATCACCACTGTAAGCGATATCGGGATTTATCTGTTCTCCCTTGTCATCCTTTTCAATAACTTCAGATGGAAGAATGGTTACAAAGCATACAGCCTTAACATTTTCATCCGCATTTGAGATCGCAGTTATCTCGACTGAAGCAGGTATACCAAGACCTGTCTTTTCATCCGTTCCCGATTTAAGCGCTGTTACGAGTCCGTTCTCATCTACTTTCGCAAATGTTTCATCCGAGCTTGCCCATCTGACAGTCTTATCCCTGGCATTTGCAGGATTGATGGTCGTCGAAAGTTTAACCGTACCTTTGGGATAAACCGAAACCTGCGTCATGTTTAAAACTATCTCGGCTACATTCAGATCATCTGCACCCGGAGTCTTTGAAACCTCAGGTGACGGACTTGGTGACACACCTTGCGAAGGAGCCGGTGATACACTCGGAGAAGGCGACACATCCGGCGAAGGTGAAGGTGATACACTCGGCGAAGGAGATGGTGATGCGCTCGGAGAAGGTGATGGACTGGGGTCAGGCCCCGGATCGCTTCCGTCACTTACCGTTATTTCAATCTCCTTAATTAACACACCATCCTTTGTATAGCAGACAACCTTACTCGTTCCGTTTTGAACTGCTTTAAACCTGCCGTCACATAAACCTTCCCCCCAGCAATACAAAGGAGATATTCTTTCTGCAGCTGAAGCCCCGTAAAAATCCATATACTCAAAATATACATTCTGGCTGGCACCTTCAGGCAATACTTTCGCAACGATCGTAAATCTTTCCCCGGGTTTAACGACCTTAGGAGCCGTGAACTCTATATCAACAGGCTCAATATAGTTCTTTACGCTTATCTCGGGCTTTATATCACTTTCTGCGTTATCCTTAAAATATGTAAGTGTCTTTGGATTCATGATCCTTACAGTTGCCCACTCTTTTTCATTTCCCCTGAAGGTTATTTTTGCATTTTCAGGGAAGGGACTTAACTGAATAGTATCGATACTTGCAGGCAATGAAACACTTGTCAAAGCCTCGCATCCGCCAAAGGCGTAATCACCTATGATGACTACACCATCAGGTACATAAACATCAGTCAATGAAGTCTTCTTAAAGGTATCGGATCCTATAACCCTTACTCCTTCGGGAAGCTCGATCTTTGTTAATGCCGTACAGCTCCTGAAGGTTCCTGCCATGGTAACCGGACTTCCTGCAAATGTCACACTTGTAAGTGACGTGGCTTCATCAAATGTATAATCAAGCTGCTTAACCGCGGCAGGTATTGTTATGCTTGTAAGTGATGTACAATAGCTGAAAGCACCGTTCTTTAATTCACTAACACTCTCAGGCAATGTAATACTTTCCAGGCTGCTGCACTGCGTAAAGGCATTTGCACCTATCGATGTTACCAAAGCACCGTTAAAATCAACATTCTCAAGCTGTGAACATTGTTTAAAAGCATAATCTCCTATTTTTGTGACACTTGACGGGATCTTTATACTCTTTAAATATCCGCATGCGTTTAAGATATTTGACGGGATCTCAGTGATACCATCTTCAAAACTGATCGCGGTCACATTTGGACAGCTTCCAAACAGACCATCCGATGCAACGCTTCTGATGTTCTTAGGTAATACAATCGGGTCATCCGCATCGGAAACCAGATCCGCACAGGAGAAAAATACACCACTGCCAAAATCTAAAACATTTTTAGGTAAAACTGCTTTCTTAATCCCGCTTTTTGAAAATGCATAATCTTTAATGCGCAACAGATTGTCGGGCAATACAACGTTTTGCAATTTAGAAGTATTGTAAAATGCGCTTGCCCCGATCTCTTTTAATTCTGTACATTCTTCCAGATTAACAGATTCAAGCAAACTGTTTCCCGTAAATGAGCCATTGCCGATCATCGCCAAAGATGCAGGCAAAATGACCCATTTTTCCTTACCGTTATAAAATGACTGATATCCTGTCCTTGTTATGCCTTCTTCAATGATGATACCTTCGCAGTTTTTAGGCTTAGTTCCGGTCACTTCCGAGTCATTATAATATGTGTTTCTCTTTGAAGTATAATCATCTATCTTTGTACCTTCATCAGAAGACCATATATAGAAAACATAATGAAGATCATCTGAGTCATCTTTATAGCTGTATATTCTGCCCGATACTCCTATACCCATGGAAAGATCATCACTTACCTGCGCAAGTTCATTTTTATCTGACAGATATTTTTTATAATTTGGCATATCTAAGCTGATCGCATTTACCGTAACATCAATACTTGCATTAATTTCAGGGGTAGCTACAGAACTAGCCGTCACCTTAGTCTGACCAGCTTTAATACCGGTTATGACTCCTTTTGAATCTACCGAAACGATCGACGGATCTGAAGAGCTCCAGGTTAAGCGCTGATCGGCTGTGGCCGGTAATACATTTGCATATAGGCTTATCTTTTTGCCTTCCGAAACGTTACATTCTTTTATGCCGCCGGCAAATACAACCGATGAAGGAACATATACCGAAGGGTCAGCAGTATCAGATACTGTAACTTCTACAGTCTTACTCAAAGAACCGTCTTTTGTATAACATACAATGCTGCTCTTACCGTTTTGAACAGCTTTAAAGATACCGTCGCAAAGTCCTTCAAAGTAGGTGTAGTTCGGCGAGATCTTTTCCTGACTTGAAGGTGCGTCATAGTCGGCATAGTAAAAATATACACTCTGAGAGGCACTCTCAGGCAATACCTTTACGTTCAATGCAAATCTGCTCCCCGGCTTTACCTGTAAAGGAGCTTCGATGATCATATCCTCTATCTTTTCATATACCCCCGTAAATCTTGGCTTTATCGGGCTTAAGCTGTTATCTTCAAAGATCATCAGGGTCTTTGGATTCATGATCCTTACAGTTGCCCACTCTTTTTCATTTCCTCGATAATAAATAGCCGTATCATCGGGGAAAGGATTACTTCCTATATGGTATATGCCCGCAGGAACAGAAACCGTTTCGAGCAAAGGACAGTCGCTGAAGGCATAATCATAGATCCCCGTAACACCATCGGGTATCGTAATATTTTTAAGAGATGTATTTTTAAAGGTATTCCTTCCTATGCGTCTTAAACTGTTCGGAAGATCGATCCTTTCAAGAGAAGTACAGCCGTTAAAGGTGTTATCAAGAGTCATGATATCTGAAGGCAATCGAACCGATCTGAGTGATATACAGCCTTCAAAAACACCATCCAGCGAACAGATACCGTCGGGAATATCTATACTCTTTAACATCTCACAACCGTAAAATGCAGAATTGCCCAATGTCTTTAAACGGTCCGGAAGTTCAAAAGAACCCAAAGCTTTACAATCTTTAAAAGCCTGTGATCCGACAGATTCTATCTGTGCACCGTTCAGATTTATAACAGTAAGACTACTACAGCCGTTAAATGCAGTCTCGCCTATCTTTGTGACTGTTGAAGGTATACTTATCTCAGTAATATATGAAAGCTTAGCCAGACAATTGTTAACGACCTCAGTCATACCGTCCTCAAGCTTTACAGCCGTTATGAGAGGACAGCCGCTAAATGCTCCGTTGGTATAACATTTCTTAATCGTCTTGGGTATCACTAATGGGTCAGTCTCGTCTGAAACAAGCATTTTACAATTAACAAATGCATTATTTCCCAGGTCTACGAGGTTTTTTGGAAGATTGATATGTGTAAGGCTCTCACATCTGTCAAATGCACCTTCTCCGATCTTAACGACTGAATCGGGGATCGCGATTCCGTCAAGCTTTGCATTGTAATTAAATGCATAATCACCGATTTCTGTTAAAGCTAAGCATTCCTGCAGATTTATGGTCTCGATCAGTGACTGATCATAAAATGCGCCGTAATCCAGTTTTTCCAGAGTCTCCGGTAAAACCACCCATTTCGCCTTGCCTCTGTAAAATGCGTTTCGTCCGATGGTCTTGATACCGTTTTCGATAACAATGCCTTCCGAAACATTTAATTCTGAATTGTTATAATAATTGTTTAAAAGATTATTATCACTGTCTCTAAGCTGATAAGAACAGATCTCAGCGGCTCCATCAGTGCCCCATACATAAAATGCGGTCCTTTCAACACTATCCTTATCGATAAATGAAAACAGCTGACCGAACACATTCACACCCATAGTAACGGGCTCCGACAGGGCAACGATCTCAGTACCGCTTCCGATATATTTAGCAAACATTGCTCCTTCGGGCATTTCATTTAGTTTTTCTTCTTTGATGATCTCAACATCGGGGTCGATGTCATTGTTCTGACTGACTGAGTCAATTATGTCAGGTTCTTTCTCATCAATTTTTGCTTCTTCATCTTCCTCAGTGAGTGAACCTTCCTGTTCACCGTTTCCATCCTCTGCATCTGAATCGTCGAGTTCCCCTGTTTCATCGCCGGTATCCTCTTCTTCGAAGATCTCATCATCTGATGCTTCCTCAACGTCTGCATCAAAAGTGACCTCTTCTCTGATCTCAGGATCTGTCTGAGCAGCAAATCCGTCGACATGGACAGAGGTCATGATCAAAACCGTCGTAAGAACGGCACTCAACAAACGTAAAAACCTCTTCATACTTTCTTTTTACCTCCGATCGCTTCAAGTTTATCCTTCATATATGACCGCAGCAAAACGCCTTCATATTAAGGAAAATTATACCCTCGAAGTCTTTCAAAACATACGTCATGTTTCTGCCAAATGCGTTTTTACGCGTTTTATAAATCTTAAATGTGATAAAATATTTGATATGGAAATCTAAAAATGAGGATGAAAACACCAATATGAATATCACTAAAAAAGAACTCTTTTACTCATTATTATTTACAATGTTTCTCATCACATACATGGCAGTTTTGTCTGTTACCGACAGCATCGCAAACGGTCTTTCCGATGAATTTGCATTACCCATGCTGCACTACCTTCCCGGCTTTACCAGAATAGTCGGCTTTATAAGTTTTGGTTTCAGCAGAAGACTGATAAAAAGTACTAATAAAAGATATATCCTTCTCATCTTTACGGGAATGATATTCTTAGTATCTTCCACTGTCATGGCCTTGGTTTCATCATCCGCGGTTCTTCCCTTTGTATTTCTTCTTTCACTTTCTTTGGGATATACGGGCGGTCTCATATATTACTGTCTTTCCATCGCTTTAACCGTTTCAGTATATAAAGGAAGGCTGTTAGGTATCTGCTGTGCCCTGTCTGTTTTGATCCAGCTTATCATGCAGAATCTCATAAAAAGCTATACACAGTTAGCCTTGGCAGCATTTTTGATCGTTCTTCTCATCATCATATATATAAAGGCTCCCTCAGATTACATTCTTGAGGATCCTCTCCCATTTGCTTCAGAAGATGAAAACTTCGACAGAACGATCATTAAACAGTTAGCTGTGATCTGCCTGATCATATTTATCATGACCCTCATGGCCTGTCATACGGATATAAGCTTTTTAAATCTTTCATTTGCCGGAAATATCAATATATACTCTTATCCGCGACTGTTTATGATCTTAGGATATGTGACTCTCGGATTTATAGTGGATTTCAAAGGGATCAAAGTCTTCACTTCAGCATTCTTTTGCGGTATCCTGATCTCGTTTGTCCTTGTTCTCATGCCCTTTGCAAATGATGGCTTCAATATGTTTTTAAGTGTTTACTATCTGTTTATATCGATATATATTTTCTTCTACACATACAGCTTTATGTCCTTGGCTCCCAGGACATCTTTTCCGGAGCTTTGGGCAGCCGGCGGGCGTCCGATTTCTGAATTGCTGACTTGTATCATCACATTTTTGATGATGAAAGCTTCAATACATAACAATCTTTCGCCGTTAATATATTGTGTATTTTATATAATTATGACCATTGCATTATACGTTATGTTAACCAGTATATATAAGGATCCCTACCCTGAAAGCAAAATAAAAGAAACTCCTGACGTTTCTTCATCAGTTGTTTCTTCTGTAAATATATTTGACAACTACTGTCTTACACCACGCGAAAAGGAAGTGGCTGCAATGCTCATCGAGAGCGACCTTTCCATGAAAGCCATCGCTTTGGAAATGAATATTTCGGAAAGATCACTTTACAGATATTCGTCCTCAATATATGAAAAGACCGGAGCTCAAAACCGCCCCGGTCTCATAAAACTATTGGTGACAGGCACTGTGAACAAATTGTGAACGTGCCTGTCACCATTGATTTTATTTGTATATGCCACCCCAGACATTCTTTACATCACTTTGATCGATCTTAAAGTTAAATGACTTAATGCCTTTGCATTCTCCTATGCCTCGGACTATGATTACTGCCTTACTGCCCTTTTCGATGTTGTTTAAATAGCCTACGATCTCAAAGTCCTTGCCTTCTGTCAGGGTCTTTAGGTTCTTACCGCTTCCTACGGTTATCTTAAGTGTCGGCTGACCTTTTTTGCCCGGTTCGATGGCT
>CACZSE010000328.1 GCA_902783735.1 uncultured Lachnospiraceae bacterium | reverse complement strand
GTATGCCCTTTTGTCACCAGAAAATCAAACTGTATCCTGTTTCTGTCCATATGTCTGTACAGATCCATGACACGGCTTTCGGCACCTCCGAGAGTAGTGCTGCCCAGCACCTGTAGAACTCTTATCATTATTATTCCCCTTTATGAATGACAGTTCCCCTGCCTGCTCTTTTACTTACAAGCATATGCTTGGCAAAAGCCATAAGGTACTCTTTCAGATTTCCCCAAAGATTTCTTTCCTCAGGCTTAGCCTCCAGATATTCATCGTATGATATAAAGCAGTCTCTGTGGCTTTTTATCATGTCAGCAAATTCATCAATACCTTTTTGAGACATTGTATTTGTGTGAAGAACATAAGTACTGTAGCCCTGCTTATCGCTTATGCATTCCTTACGTATCCGGCTGATCGGATAAAACGTCATTCCGTCTCTGACGTACGGTTGTGTTCCAAACCCGTCTGTGATAAGTGTTATTCCGTTTTCCTTAAGGGCTTTTAATGTATTTCTGTCGAAAGAATGCCCGGGAGCCATGAATATCTTTGCATCTATCCCCCACTCCCGCAACTGATTTATGCCCTGCCGGATCATCACATTTTGCTTATCATAATCGACACCTGCAAACTCCGAAAACGAGTTTAGAGGAAACAATCCTTTGTTCCTTGTCGTATATAGATGATTATAGCCGTGAAGCGCCATGGTCCATCCGTTTTCAAGAAGTGATCTTAAAAAAACATCAAAGTCTTCATGCGGCTTTTCGATACGCAGAGTTTCATCCTTAGAATATGGCACAATACCGATAAGCGGTCTTATTCCCTGTTCATCAAGCACTGCCTTTATCTGATTAAATTTTTCAAAATCCATATCCGGTGTAATATCATCCAGACGTATGGCTGTTTTCATAAAATGTCTTCCCTGTCACAAACGGTATATAGTATCTTTACGTTGGTTTATATCCTTATCCGATAAAGAGATCACCGATACTAATTCTATCATATATCAGGCTTTGTCTCAAACCTCAAACGGGCTGTCACGCATGATCGTGACAGCCCGTATTCCTTCACATATTACAACCCGATCATAATCTCCAGTAAGAGTAATCCTCTCCGGAGAATGATCCTTTGTCGTAGAGTCCCTTAATATCTGCAAGTACTTTTATCTTATTTGCAGGATTAAAGAAACCGTCTATATCATCTTTTGTGATCTTAAGGAATTCATCATGTGCTACAGCTACGATGACAGCATCCATATCCTTTATATCGTCCATGGCAGCAAACTCTATTCCATATAAGCGCTTAGCTTCTGCCGAGTCGGCTGTGGTATCGACCACTATAGGGGTTATTCCATATTCCTTAAGTTCATTATAGATATCGATAACCTTGGTATTTCTGGTATCGGGGCAGTTTTCCTTGAATGTAAATCCAAGGATGACTACTTTTGCATTGCGAACGGCAAGATCTGCAGCAATAAGCTTTTTAACAACACTCTCCGCAACATATTTACCCATGTCATCATTTATTCGTCTGCCCGAAAGAATGATCTGTGAGTGATATCCGAGCTGTTCAGCCTTGTAGGTCAGATAATACGGATCGACTCCTATGCAGTGACCTCCGACGAGTCCCGGGAAGAACTTTAAGAAATTCCACTTGGTTCCTGCTGCTTCCAAAACAGACTTGGTATCGATCCCCATTTTATGGAAGATGATCGACAGTTCATTCATGAACGCTATATTAATGTCTCTCTGACTGTTCTCTATTACCTTGGCGGCTTCCGCAACCTTTATCGATTCGGCTCTGTGTACACCAGCCTCCACCACAAGCTCGTAAACCTTCGCCACCTCATCCAAAGTTTCGGCATCCATGCCGGATACTATCTTTGTGATCGTTTCAAGCCTGTGAACCTTATCACCGGGATTTATCCTTTCCGGTGAATAACCTATCTTAAAGTCAACTCCGCATTTAAGTCCCGATTCTTTTTCTATGATAGGTACACATATTTCTTCGGTAACACCCGGATAAACTGTAGATTCAAACACCACTATCGAACCTTTGGTAATGTTCTGTCCGAGTATCCTGCTGGCTCCTTCCACAGGAGTCAGATCCGGTGTATGATCGTCATTTACAGGTGTAGGAACCGCTACTATATGAAACTTTGCTTCTTTCAATCGGGCAGGATCCGATGTAAAGTCTACCTTTGTGTTTTTTATGACATCATTTCCAACTTCATTCGTAGGATCTATCCCGCTTTTATATAACTCTATCTTAGCCGCATTCAGATCAAAACCTATAACCTTGACCTTTTTTGCAAATGCTACAGCTATGGGCATACCGACATATCCCAAACCCACGAGCGCTATCTTTTCTTCGCCGGCTACTATTTTCTCGTATAAACTCATTATATCCTCCGTGTTCACATGCGATCTGCAGATAATAACATAATGATACTGCACATGTTTTTCTTCATTCCATAAAACAGTGTTATTTTACCGCAATTACCACAATAAAACAAGTATTCTCTACCCTTGAGCATGGTTTTTATTTATGCTATAATTCAACGGTTAATGTTATTATGCTTTTTAAGGGAGTATTTATGAGTTATAAAGATATTAAATTTCCTGAACATACAAAATTTCTCGTAACGGGTGGAGCCGGTTTTATCGGATCGAACCTTTGCGAAGCCATCCTTGACATGGGGTATGAGGTTACCTGTCTGGACAATCTTTCAACAGGCAAGCAAAAAAATGTCGATCTGTTTATGGATCGTCCCGGTTATACATTCATAAAAGGTGACATACGAGATCTTGATCTGTGTATAGATGCATGTAAAAATGCTGATTATGTATTACATCAGGCGGCCTGGGGAAGCGTTCCGAGAAGTATAGAGATGCCGCTTTTTTATAATGAGAACAATATAGGCGGAACATTAAACATGATGGAAGCAGCGAGAAGAACCGGCAAAAAGAAATTTGTCTATGCTTCAAGTTCCTCCGTATATGGTGATCATCCCGTGCTGCCTAAGGTTGAAGGTCAGGAAGGAAATCTTTTATCTCCTTATGCTCTTACAAAACGTGTGACCGAAGAATACGGAAAACTCTACCACAGGCTTTACGGTCTTGATACATACGGTTTAAGATATTTCAATGTTTTCGGAAGAAGGCAGGATCCTGACGGTGCTTACGCCGCTGTCATACCCAAATTCTTAAAGCTTCTGATCAACGGCGAGACTCCCACCATTAACGGTGACGGCAAGCAGTCGCGTGATTTCACATATATAGACAATGTTATTGAAGCAAACTTAAAAGCATGCCTTGCTCCTTCAGAAGCTGCAGGAAATGCCTTTAACATCGCTTATGGCGGTCGGGAATATCTTATTGATATATATTATGACCTTTGCAAAGCACTGGGTATAGAAAAAGAGCCGAATTTCGGTCCCGACAGGCCCGGAGATATCAAACATTCAAACGCCGATATCTCCAAAGCCCAAAAAATGCTTGGTTACGACCCCGAATATGATTTTGAAGCAGGCATAAAGCTTGCAATAGACTGGTACAAAGAAAATCTGTGAACCCCTGTTGCAGACAGATCAGTTATAAACAGTCGAAACAAGCCAGTCTGTATAACTTTCTACAGTATCAAACCCGTTCTTTTTGCAGTTTATTTCCATTGCATTTTGTTTCTCGGGATCATTCCACAGTCTGTGGATCATGTCAGTGAGAGCATTTATGTCTCCACTGACAAATTCAAGACCGGTCGTATTCTCCCCTATAAGTTCCGGTATACCACCGATCCTTGCACCCAGAACAGGTGTCCCATAAGATATAGCCTCCATAACCGCAAACGGACAATTCTCATTCCACTCTGACGGATATATCGCAAATCTCGCTTCCCTTATGAGTTTATGAAGTTCATTACCGCTCAGGAAACCCCTGTTCTCAATATTCTCAACATCTTTTAATTCTTGTTCAAGGGGTCCGCTGCCGGCAAAAATAAAAGGGATCTCCGGAAGCTTCTTTGCTGCATTGATGAGAGTCATGATACCCTTTTCTTTGGAATATCTGCCAAAATAAAGAACATAATCCTTCTTTTGCAGCTTCATGACATCTTCAAAATCTTCTCCCTTTATAAAGAAATTATGCTTGGATACCAGTTTGCATTTGCTAAGGACAGGATCTTTTTTAAACTGATCATGCAAAAATATACTTGGACATATGATGGTATCGATTTTGGCATACGTTCTTTTCAGCCTGTACAGATCTGCTTCGATCGTACCAAGAAGACTCTTTATGGTCGAATTATGAATACACTTGTTTTTTATACAGTTAAAATACTTTCCTCCAAGGCATTTGTCACAGTTACAATCCTTTGATGGTATTCTCATCATATGATTGGGACACACCCATTGATAATCATGAGCCGTTGAGACGATACGTATCTCTTTATTGTTCTTTTTTCTGTATTTTATGATCTCATCTATGATTGAAGGCGTGATCTGAAAATTTATATTGTTAAGATGCACAACATCCGGCTGCATATCTTCAAGAACCTTTGAGATCTGTTTTCTTGCTTCAAATGAGTACAGTATCTTAAAAGGATATAAAAGCCTTGCTATCTTTCCCGTATGAAAATCCATATCGGATGTGTAGGCCTCTATATTGTTTCCGACAATCCTTCCCTTATGCTCCATACCGAAGAACTGAACCTCATGTCCTTCTTTTTTCAGTTGTTTCCCCAGTTCAAATATATAAGTTTCCGATCCGCCGTTCGGATATAAAAATTTGTTTACAAAAAGTATCTTCATAGGCCGATATCTGATCTGATATTTTATTATTTTGCATTTGAAAGAATAGTGTCTATCCTGTCTACGTAAGCGTCTACAACTATCTTTCTGTTAAAGTTATCTTCAATGTATTTTCTGGATGCAAGTCCCATTTGCCTTTGCTCTTCGGGAGACATATTTACAAAACTTCTTACTGCCCGGATAAGCGCTTCCTTATCCCGAACGGGAACTATAAAGCCCGAACGCTTATCATCCACTGTCTCTCTGCAACCGGGTCTGTCGGTCGTTATTACCGCCCTTGCACATGCTGCAGCCTCAAGGCAAACATTTGACATACCCTCAGGATAATATGACGGATGTATGATGCATCTGACATCCTTTAAATAGTCTCTTACATCCGATACATTTCCGTGGTAACGGATCACCCCGTCCTTATCAAGTTGTTTCAGTCGATCTTCATAGTCTTCTTCACAATATCCCAGGATATGAAATTCAATATCACTATCCTGAGAATGCATGACTTTTGCGCATTCAAGGTATTCTTCTATGCCTTTTTCCTTCATGACTCTTGATATGAACACAAATCTGAGTTTATCTGTTGGCCAGTCAAGAGGTTTGAATCGATCGATATTGACACCGGATCCCGGCAATAATACTTTCGGAGCCTTTGAGAGTTTATTGTCTTCTATAAATTTCAGGTTGGAAGAATTTTGAGCAAATACCACGTTTGCTCTCTTCAACCCGATCCTGTACAGAGCTTTTGCTATGATCTGCAATATACCCGGATTTTCCAGGGCAGACCCCAGTCCCGTCATATTTACCATATAAGGGACTTTTTTTATTCTGCATGCAAGTCCGCCGTATACATTGGGCTTGATCGTGTAAGTAAGAACCACATCAGGCTTGATCTCTCGAAGTATTCTCAAATACGATCTGAGAAGCCTGATGTCCTGAAAGGGGTTCATCCCTCGTCTGTTTATATCGGTTTGTATTATCTTACAGCCTTCTTCTTCAAGTTCTTTATTGTTGGTCGTATCCGGAAGCGATGCAAAAACCTCATGTTTCTTTATCAGTTCCAGGACGAGCTCGTTTCTGAATCCGTAAAGACCGCTTGATGAATTGGCCAGAATAAGTATCTTTGACATATTCTTTTCCTATCGGTAATAAGTGATCACTGAACCAGTTTTTGACCGTTCATATCTTTGATCATGATCTCGTTGTATTTCATCATGACAATCCCGTCTTTGTAATCGCCAATGTTTACCGGGTTTTTATTGCCTTTAAGATTATTTATGATCTGAGCCGGAACATTTACGCCACATGCATAAGCATGCGGATATCCTCCTCCGAATCTTGGA
The DNA here is from genome assembly GCA_902783735.1 of uncultured Lachnospiraceae bacterium. Lineage (GTDB taxonomy): Bacteria > Bacillota > Clostridia > Lachnospirales > Lachnospiraceae > Colinaster. The sequence goes on along the minus strand of CACZSE010000328.1, from coordinate 2,355 downwards.
TTGATCTCCGAAAAGTAAAAGGTTCCGTTTATCTCAAAAATATCTATATCTATGATCCCTTTAAATCCCACTTCTTCAACAAACCGTGTGATCTGATCAAAAAGCTCGGGAATATGGACCGATACGGACTTATCGGTTTCTCCGGCCCTCATCTTGATCTTTTTCTTTATGAATATGGATGTACACTTTCCACTTAACATATCGATGTATACATCGGCACCGTATTCCTGACCATCCATATATTCCTGGATCATAAGATCGTCATACATGGAAAAGAGGCCTTCAAGTTCCTTGTCCGAAGAAACCTTGTTAATGTGAAGGCTTGCACTTCCGCAAACAGGTTTTACAAATACCGGATAGTCTATCTTTCCCTCATCTCTGGCTTTTTTAAACTCCTCAACGGAAAGGTAGCACATGGCCGTTTTTAGTCCGTGCTTTTCAAATTCCTTTGCCATCTCAAACTTATTAAAGCACATATCAACCAAAGATTTATCCGAGATAACAGGTGTGACACCGATCTCTTTAAAACTGTCAGAGTATTCGGCAACCATACTAAGCTCCGGATCTATAAGAGATAAGACTGCATCTATGCCTTCCTCTTTACATATATCAAGAATGCCTTCCATATATCCCGGTACATTTATTCTGGGAACAAGACAGAACTTATCTGCCTCATATACCGCGGGAGCAAGATTACTGCAATCCGTTGCGATAACCCTTCCTTCCCCGTGTAATTCGGTTTTAAAAAACTGTACGACCTTGTCGCGCGTACCTGCACTTAATATCAGAATATTCATAGTGATCCTATCTTGCATTATTTAAGTTCATCAAAAAATAACGGCGTTCCGCCCGTATGTATAAAAAGAATATTATTATTTTCCAGGCTATGCTCTTTTATGTATTTCTTCATGCCTAAAAAAGCCTTTCCTGTGTATGTTGCATCTAACGGCATACCGTATCTTATAAGGCTTTCTTTGATCATCTCTCTTACTTCAGTGTTCTCTTTACCATATCCGTCTGCAATATAATCATCCAGAAAGATCGTGCTGTCCTGAATCTGTTCCTCACTTATGCCATGCGGATGATCCTTTGCATACTCATCAAGATATTCTCTTATGCTGTCAAGAACAACGTCCCTTCCTCGAGGATTTCTTCTGGCTATACTTATTCCGATGATCTTAGTGTCGTCTCCTCTTAAAAGCTTACCGCAGACCAGACCTGCCTGAGTCGTGCCTGTTCCGCTCGCAAAGAAAATATGATCAAATCTTATTCCGTTAGCTTTTTCATATTGCTTTATCTCTTCATAGCAATCTACATAGGCCTGAGTTCCGATATTTCCGTGACCTCCGCCTGCAATAAAAAACGGCTTTTTCCCCTGTTCTCTCAATTCAGAGAGCTTTTTTTCTATCGTTTCACTGACCTTTTCAACGGGAACGGTTATCTGCTTAGCTTTCAGAACCTGCATCAGTTTACTGTTGAATGTCTCATCACTCACTTCGGACGGTCCTATCAATATGCAGGGCATGTTGCGTTTGGCCGCCATATTGGCTATGACTCTGCAATGATTAGAATGACTGCTGCCGTAGGTCACAACGCAGTCATAATCACCTGCATCTATCTCATCAAAGAAAAGCAAGGCTTTCCTTGCTTTATTTCCACCAAAAGAATATGGTATCAGATCTTCTCTTTTTACATAAAGCCCGGATATGTCATCATCGCTCAGATGCACGACCGGTGTGGGATAAAAATCCGTTGTCTTCATATCATTCTTCTTCCATCTGATGTTTTCTGTATACATCAAAGTCCTCAAGAGCATTGAGTACAACGCCCTCATGAGAAAGTACAGCTCTTACAGTATCAAATATAACCTTTATATCTGTCAGAAAAGACAGATGTTGTACATAATAGATGTCGTATTCAAATTTCTTTTCCCATGATATGGCATTTCTTCCGTGAGCCTGAGCATATCCGGTCAATCCCGGACGAACACTGTGACGAAGTCTCTCCCTCTCATTGTAATAGGGAAGATATTTCACAAGAAGAGGTCTCGGACCTACAAATGACATATCCCCTTTTATAATACAAAACAGCTCAGGCAGTTCATCAAGGCTGGTCTTTCTCAAGAGATTGCCGAATCTTGTAAGACGTATCTCATCGGGAAGCAGATTCCCCTGTTCATCTCTCTCATCGGTCATGGTACGGAATTTGTACATATTGAAGATTTTTTCGTCTTTACCGGGACGCGGCTGTTTAAAAAGCACCGGACTTCCCAGTTTTATGCGTACCAAAAGAGCCACAATAATGTATAACCAGAAAAAGAGCAGTAAAATGACAACACTGATAAGTATATCCAAT
>CACZSE010000327.1 GCA_902783735.1 uncultured Lachnospiraceae bacterium | reverse complement strand
GCTTCGGTCCGCGCAATACCGACGTCCACCGGACGTCGTGCGCCCCTTCTTCCGCACTTATTCTTATATGGTGTTTCCTTTTTGTTAAACCTGCCGAAGCAACCCTTGAACCCTGGGTTCTTCTCCGCTCCGCTTCGGCTCGACCCTCTATTCTCCCTGCGGCATGAATTCGAGGATCTCTTCCGCGCTTTCCGTGTTTTCTTTGAAATCAGGGAATACAGTCCTTATGGATGATAAAACTTTGTCGTACATTTCCATAAGATCATCGTGATGCTTTTCAAGATAGTCTCTGTTCGTCTCATGTGCGGCTCTCTCCATGTCAGCTGCTTTTTCGGACAGATCGTTCGCCCCGATCATCTTTGATGAACTCTTTAATGCATGGACCGTAGTCTCATATAGGCTTATATCTCCGGTTTTGATACACTCATTCAATGTATCTTTTCTTTCCTTAGAGCCTGATACATACTCCTGAAGGATAGCAATATAAAATCCACTGTCATTGTTACAGTACTTTACGCCCGTATCTGTATCTATTCCTTCATTTTTCAGTAGCTCGATCCTTCCCTCAAGTTCTTCTTCCTGTGAATCATCCGCTTTCTGCTGTTTTGAACTTGTAAGATTTACCTGAGCTTTTTCTTCAGGCAGGTAGGCGATTATCATGCTTTCCAAAGCTTTGTAATCTATAGGCTTTGTAAGATAATCCGCGAAACCCGATCTGATATAACGTTCCTTAGCACCGCTTATTGCATCGGCGGTGAGGCAGATAAACGGAGTATCGATATTGATACCGTTATTCTCTTTTATGTGCTGCATTGCCTCGGTCCCGTTCATGCCGGGCATTCGCTGATCCATGAGGATGATATCGTATTTGTTTTTCCGGGCCAGTTCAATTGCCTCCGCTCCGCTTGATGCCATATCCATCTTAATGCCGGTATGATTTAATAAGCCTTCCACAACTACCAGGTTCATCCTTGTATCATCCACCACAAGTATATGAGCATCGGGGGCGTGGAATGATTCCACATAAACCTCCATAGTCTGTAAACTCTCATCAAATCTCTTTCTGAAATCTCCAAGAGCTTCTTCAGATGTGACTATCTGTGGCAGATGCACCGTAAATGTGGAACCCCCATTGTAGACGCTGGTCACCAATATGTCGCCGCCCATCATCCCCAAAAGATTCTTTGTTATGGCCAGTCCAAGACCGGTTCCCTCGACTGTACTGTTCTGCTCCAGATCCAGTCTTTCAAATTTTGTAAACAGTTTTGGGATGTCTTCTTCCTTAATACCTATACCGGTATCCGTAACCGACACTATCAGGTTGATGGCGCGTTTTGATGTCTCTTCGCCGATATCCTCACCGTATACCTTCAAATGAACATATCCTGTCTTGGTATATTTTACGGCATTGTTTAACAGATTTATGATGATCTGTCTTATGCGCACTTCATCGCCGTGAAGCCCGTCAGGAATGCTGCCGTCCACATCAACCTCAAAATCCAAACCTTTTTCCTTGGCTCTGAAAAAGATCATATTGCTCACATCATTTAATAAGGAACTGAGCTTATAGTCAGTCTCCACAAGCTGCATCCTGCCCGATTCTATCTTCGAAAAATCAAGGATATCATTTATGAGATATAAAAGATTATTTCCGGCACTTTCGATATTTCCCGCATATTTACTGATATCCTCGAATATCCTTTTTGTGATCTCAATATCTTGTGGCGTGCGATCTTTCGCGCTCATGCTCTCGCGAAGTATCATCTCATTCATGCCTAAGACCGCATTTATGGGCGTTCTTATCTCATGTGACATATTCGAAAGAAAGTCACTTTTTCCGCGGTTTGCTCTGTCAGCCTCTTCCTTTGACTTTAAGAGCTGTCTTGCCGATTCAGTCAGTTTAAGTACCGAAACATGATAATTTATAAGACATATCGAAACAAGCATCAGATTCAACAGATAAAGGACGGGAAATCTGTCCATAAAGAACTTATTGTAATGAACCGAAACCAAATTTCGTACAGGAGTGTAGAAAGTAAAGATAAGCAGGACCTCAAAATATATACCGCAATAGATCCCGTATAGAGCATTTCCGAAATAACCAATTCCGAGAGGTGCCAAAAGCGTCCATATTATGGTGGTTCCGCCAGTGGCTCCGCTGAAGGCATAATATGTAAAAGTGATGATACATATGAGCATCATGGAGATCGTTGGTATCTTCTTATTGTCATGTAAGATGAAAACTACGATTATGATACCACCGATAACCTGAGATATGGTCGTGACTATGGTCCAAAAATCCCTGTTACCAAGGAAGTTCAATGTAGTAGTGATCCCCGCTGCAATTGCAACGGAAATACCAACCAGAAGACATGCACGCATATTTTGTTCGCGCATCTCTCCCACAAATATATCCTGATGCAGCAGCATCCAGCTTTTTCTGAGTTTTTCCAGGTTCCCCCTCATAGCACACCCTCATCTGCATTTTTTCCTTCTTTATTATGCTACCATAGAGCCGTACTATTTACAAATAAAAACGTGCGGCCGGGCGCACATAAAAAACCATCCTCTCTTAACATAAAAAGAAAGGACGGTTTGAATATCTATCTTGCTATGAGTTCTTCCATGGTATCGGTATCTTTTTGCGAAAGCTTTACCACCGGTCCTTCAGGGGAAAATACCATATCGCAGGCGCACCCCTTAGCATAAGGCTTCCACTCGGGCATGGGTGTTCCGTCCGCATCGCATCCGTTGGGATCTCCGTTTTTTATAAAGTTTGACCAGTAATTGCACATCTTTCTCGCAAGGTCATAATGTCTGCCCACATAAGGTCTCCAGCATTTTGCGAGAGTTTCGAAGAAAAACCACAGTTCTACGGAATGGAAGGTTCCCGGATTGTCCTCTCCGGGAATATCGGCATCAAACCTGTAATAATATACCGGCAGATCAACGCCGTTATTCTTCCTGTCAACAGCCATTTTCTTTACAGCCCATTCTATAGGGCTTATCTTACCGTACTGCGCATTGACTTCCATAAATTCATCGGACGTATTCCCTGCCATTATCGGAACCGGAAGGGCTTTTCCGGTAACTATTGCATCGTAGGGATCACCGAAACAGAATCTGTCATCCTGTACCGTCATAAATCTTTTTGCCATGCCTGCAAACGAAAAATCATTTCCGCAATATTGTGCATATTTTTCTCTTATATAAAGAGCATCGAGTTCCCTTGCCTCTTCCAAAGTCTTAACACCCAAAATCTCAAAGAAGTCTTCACCTTTTTTTGCCGCCTCTTCAAGTGAGCATGGTTTTGTAAGACCCCAGTCACCGTTAATGCTCTTTACAATACCGCTCTGTATAATGGCCTTATTGAATAAACCTTTATTCTTTGTATATGCGATCTGGCTTAATACACTTCCTCCGCCTGCCGACTGTCCCGCTATGGTAACATTCTCGGGATCACCTCCGAAATTGGCTATATTTCTGTGAACCCATTCAAGGCCGAACTGCTGATCCAGATTTCCGAAATTGGCAGGAAAATCCGGCTGTTCTTTTACTATCTGCGGGTGTGTCATAAATCCGAGTGCTGCAAGTCTGTAATTGACCGATACTACCACGACCCCTCTTCTTGCAACTCTCTCTCCGTCAAATTCCATCTCCGAAGGATATCCCCATTGCAATGCGCCCCCAAAGAACCATACTACAACCGGCAGTTTTTCATCTTTCTTCTTTGCCGGAGTCCAGACATTAAGATAAAGACAATCCTCACTCATTTCGATTTCGGGATCCACATGCCATTCCTTACAGTATATATCCGTTCCAAGTCCCGGTGTGTCCTGTATCGAAATCGGACCGAATCTGAAGCAGTCTCTGATCCCTTCCCAGTTTTGTGCCGGCTGAGGTGCTCTCCATCTGTTCTTTCCCACAGGAGGTGCCGCAAACGGGATACCCTTAAATGCGGTTATCCTCGGGTCTGCCGCCTCTATGCCTCTTACCTTACCGTTCTCCGTTTCCGTTACTCTCAACATGCCCCTTACTCTCCTTCTTCTGACTTAATGTATAAATTCTATGGATTTAAGACTTGCGCTTCCGTTTCCGGTATATTTGATATAAATATCATGGACTCCGTCAGGAAGCTCCACATCCGTCTCATATCTTTCCCACACATTTGCATTTGGAACATCGCAGATCCTTCCGATCACATTTCCCTCAAAACCGTCTATGATCTCAAAGTCACCGCCCATATATCCTCTGACCGTTATGGCCATCTTTTTAACGCCCTTACAGTCAAATGATTTAAAGCCGGCTGTGGTATTGTGACCCATATCGCCGATATAACCCGGATTCTCATCTCCGTCGCGGCCTTCCTGCATGATCCTCGGTTGTCCGGGACCCACATACATACTCATATCATCTCTGAACAGATGGCATGCTATATATGCAGGATATTCGCCTTCTCCTATAAGCGGACCGCCGTTTGCTCCGCAGCTGGTCATAGGTACCTGAGCTATGTCTCCGTTATCATCGAAGCTGATCTTTTCTATGCAGCCCTGTCTGCTGTACCATGTACCGTTCGTCTGCCTGTGATAGAAAATGTACCAGTCATCCAGTATCTGAACGATGCTTCCATGATTGTTACCGCCAAACGCTACCACTCTGTCGGCGGGTTTATAACTGCCTATTCCAACATCGGTGTTACTTACTATCACTCCGCCGTAGACAAAGTCCTTATCGGGAGATTTGCTCTTTGCATAACAGAGTTCATGCATCCATGTTGATGAATAGATAAGATAATATGTATCTTTATATTTTCTTATGGAAGGTGCTTCAAAGAATGTATGTCCCTCAAAGCCGGTCCCTTCACCGTATTCACATCCGGGTGCAACTATGACAGGCGCCTTTATTATTGTCAGCATGTCCTTATCAAGGACCGTGCATTGAGCTCCGGTTCTTGATCTGTCACCTCTGCCGCAAAGTCCCGTATACAGATATGTGATATCACCTTCTGTAACTACTCCGGGATCAAACTGCGGCTCATCACCTTCCTTCTCGCCAAGCCTTGTCCCGTCTTCATAATGAACATATCCGTAGAATTCATATTTTCCGGCAGGTGTATCACATACAGCGACACTTACGATGGGAACATGATCCAGCACATAATACAGATAATAACGACCATCGGGACCTATGGTGACATCCGGCGCATACAGACACATCTTTCCATCCTTATTTAACGGATCGGCCGTCTTCGGATAGATAACCCCTTCGTACCTCCAGTCCGAAAGATCATCTGTCGGTGCGGAGTAACATACATAATCTCCCAGACAGAACACATGACCGTTATAAAAGTCATGGGAACCGTAAATATATACTCTGTCACCGAATACGTAAGGCTCACCGTCGGGAATGTATTCCCATGACGGGAGATATGGATTAAATGCCTGTTTTTTCATGTCTGCTCTCTTTCTTTGGAATGCTTAACCGATAAGTCATGTCATTTTTGACTCTGACCGCATATAAATAAATTATATCACGGGAAAAGATAAGTAAAACCCGACAAACAAAAGACCTTTTACCGACAAACGATAAAAGGTCTTTTATAATATATATATATTAATACATCAAACTGCGGTGTTAAATGCTGCTCCCGCAACCGCTGAGGATGAATCTGTATATCCTCCGTTGTTGGCATACATCTGTTTGCTGCTTTCGAGTATCACATCAAGATAATCTTTGGCTGAAGATACTTTGGTATCGGAAGAAGCGGTAGACGCCGTCGACTGCGCCTTTTCTGTATCTGCTTTATCCTTTACCGGTGAAACCTTCTTAGCTTCGGTGAGTTTCGAAAGGATATCCTCGGATGAGCCCTTGGCTTTCTTATCATCCGATGATGTGCTGATGTCACTGCTATAATATGCTTTCATCAGCTTTCCGTATCCGCCACTCTTGATGCTGGAATAATCCGAAAGATTTATACCATACAAACCACCGGCGTTTGATGATTTCGAACCCATATTATTGAACAGATAACTATAGTCATTTCTCATAGATATATTCATATTGACCTCCTTGTCAATGCGAAACATCTTATACTCCTAATACTAGGGTACTACATTTTTTATCAAATATCAATACTTACCACCTGAAATTCCTGCTTTATATCACGGTATACGTCATATATATGCCGCGAAGACTGTATTTTGCCGTCGGCGCTTAATGAGTACGAAGTACGAATTTAGCGTCCGCTACGAGCAAAATCCAAGCGCGAGCGTGTCTGAGGAGGATATATATGGCGTATGCGGCCGTTATAAAACGTGTCAGAGTTATTT
>CACZSE010000326.1 GCA_902783735.1 uncultured Lachnospiraceae bacterium | reverse complement strand
TGAGAGAATTGAACGATCCGATACCGTTTTTGCGAGGCATAGTCGCAGAATACGGAGCCGGCTTTAATATGATCGAAATAGAGTATGAGCAGGCCAAAAGAAGAGCGGGCAAGACCCATAACAATTTCTATACTCTTTACGATGCGGCAATGTTGAGTTTTACTTCATATACTAAGGTTGGTCTGAGACTGGCAACTTTACTCGGATTTATGGCATCAGGTATAAGCCTGCTGGTAGCCCTGATCTATCTTGTTATGAAACTGTCGCACTGGTACAGCTTTAATCCCGGCAATGCTCCGATGGTCATAGGAATATTCTTTTTAGGATCATTACAGTTATTCTTTATCGGATTACTTGGTGAATATATTCTGAATATCAATACAAGAGTAATAAACAGACCGGTTGTCGTTGAAGAAAAAAGAATAAATTTTGATGAATGATAACGATGAAGATATCAATAGTTATACCGGTATTTAATGCAAAAGAATACTTGGAACGTTGCCTGGATTCCATCCTGAGTCAGGAATATGAAGATTATGAAGCGATCATGGTCAACGATGGGTCAACGGATGGTTCGGCTGATATCTGTCTTTCATACTGCAAAAAAGACGCAAGATTTAAATATATCTATCAGGAGAATTCCGGACCGGATATTGCCAGAAAAACAGGTACGGATGCTTCCGATGGAGAGTGGCTTTTGTATGTGGATGCGGATGATCATATTTCAGACAAAATGCTTGCTACTATGTCTGAGACAGCAGTTGAGAGTGATGCGGATATAGTCTGTTGTCAGATCGTTCGTTTCAATGAAAATAGGGAATGGAACGGGTCAAGGAATACCGGAGAAAGAATAAAGGTTTTAAATAATAAAAAAGATATATACAGAGCATTCTTTGTTACAGAAGAGCTGATAGGAACATATTATGCAAAGCTTATCAGACGTTCCATAATGGATAAGTATGATTTCATTAAGGACGGACTTATCGGAGAAGATATTACAGCTGCTCTTTACATGTTTGACAAAGCAAACACGATCGCTGTTATTCCCGACAAGTTATATTTCTATTATCAGAACCGTAAGAGCATATCCCATGCAAAATACAGTTTCAGACACATGGTCTCTCTGAATAACTATATTTGCTTAAGGGATGAAATGATCCAAAAAAATGAGGCATTAGAGACAAGAATATGCGGGTATTTCGCCGGATATCAGATGGCGGTAGCTACAGCCATGGGCAGAAACGGCTCATATGAGAAGGATGCGGGAGAATTACTGCGAAGAGACCTTAAAGACCACTGGGAAAGTATAAAGAAGGATAAGAAAACCTCTGTTTTTATGAAGTGTTGCATTTTACTCTACAATTGTCTGCCTAAGGTTTTTGTCGGTTTATTCAGGATATTATATTTATTGACAGGAAGATGATCATGCCAAAGATAACAGTGGCGACCGTTTGTTACAACAGTGAGGATACCATCGAGAATACGATACGCTCCGTTTTGTACCAGACGTACAGTGAAATAGAATATCTTATCATCGATGGGGCATCAAAGGATAACACGATCGATATTGTAAATAAATATTCAACCGATCCTCGCATGAAGGTGATATGTGAGCCGGATGACGGGCTTTATTATGCCATGAATAAAGCGGCGGATAATGCAGCCGGAGACTACATCATATATATGAACAGCGGAGATATTTTTGCTGATAATGATGTGCTTCAAAACATAGCCGATCATCTGGACGGTAAAAATGAACTGGTATACGGGAATGTAATAAGGATCAAGAAAAACAAAAAGATACTTGAGAAATACGGCAACAGATATACTCCCATGTTCTTACTTCTCCAGGGAAGGATGATATGCCATCAGTCAATATTTACAAAAAGCGATATAATGAGATCCTACAGGTTTAATACGGATTACAGTATAACTGCCGATTATGATTTCCTTATGAGGATCGTTCATGATAAGAGGAAAATGCAGTATGCAGATGTCACTATCAGTGTGGTAGATAACATCGAGGGAATAAGCTCATCGGTAAAAAATATGGACAGGATGAGAGAGCAGGATGATATGAGCCTTAAGACTAATTTTCCGGGATGGTATTATCTGATGGCTGCTCCCAAAGGTATATTAAGAGGGTTTAAGAGAAAGAAAGAACGAAAGGCTTGAACTTTCGTTATTTAGAAAAATGAGCATGACTGAAAATGAAAAGATTCTGGTAACAAAAGCGACGTTACCGCCAATAGAAGAATATATAGAAGAGATAAAAGACATATGGGACACTCACTGGCTGACCAATATGGGTGCAAAGCATAAGAAACTGCAAAAAGGCCTTGAGGATTATCTGGATGTACCGCATGTAGAACTTATGGT
>CACZSE010000325.1 GCA_902783735.1 uncultured Lachnospiraceae bacterium | reverse complement strand
GCCGTTGATATTTTCAAATATCTGCATCTTGGTATATATCTTGCCCGGCGTCTTCATCATGAGGGCAAGTATCTTAAATTCCGTAGGCGTTAAGCTTATCTCATGACCGTTTTTGTTGACCGAAAGGTTTGACGGATCCATAGTGAGTTCGCCTACGGTAATGACACTGTTGGATTCGTCGGGAACAGAAGTATTCAGATCATAAAACCTTCTCAATTGGGATTTGATACGAGCGACTACCTCAAGCGGATTAAAAGGCTTGGTAAGATAGTCATCGGCTCCGAGTGTAAGTCCCAATATCTTATCGCTGTCCATATTCTTTGCAGACATAACGATTATCGGGATGATCGAGGTGTCTCTTATCTTTTTTATGAGTTCATAGCCGTTTAATTTCGGCATCATGATATCGATAAGAGCGATGTCTATATCCGCTTCCTGAAACTTATTGAAAGCCTCTTCACCGTCTCTTGCGATAACAAGCTCGAAGCCCTCATTTTCAAGGTATAACCTCAAGATCTCAACTATATCATTGTCATCTTCAGCTACAAGAATCTTATAACTCATCTTATGCCCCCTTTTTTACGATCACTTTGAAGAATTGATATAATTTACAAGTCCTTCGCAGTCAATGATCTTTTGCATGAAAGCCGGGAAAGGCTGTCCTTTAAAAGTAGTACCCTTTGATACATTTGTTATGATACCGCTGTCAAAATCGATCTCGACTTCATCACCCGCCTCGATACCTTCTACAGCCTCAGGGCATTCAATGCTGGGAAGTCCGATATTGATCGAATTTCTGAAGAATATCCTGGCAAATGTCTCAGCTATGACACAGCTTACTCCGCAAGCTTTTATGGCTATGGGAGCATGCTCTCTTGATGAGCCGCAGCCGAAGTTCTTGCCTGCAACAATGATATCACCCGGTTTTACATTCTTAACAAAATCCTTATCGATATCCTCCATGCAGTGAAGAGCAAGTTCCTTGGGATCCGAACTGTTAAGATATCTTGCCGGTATGATAACATCGGTGTCTACATTGTCTTTATATTTTATTACTGTACCTTTGGCATTTTTCATGTCATTCTCCAATCTGTCTATAAGAATTTATAAATTTTCTCAGATGCTGTCGGGACCTGCGATCTTTCCTGCGATAGCGCTTGCTGCAGCAACAGCAGGGCTTGCAAGATAGATCTCACTTGTTACATGGCCCATACGTCCTACAAAGTTTCTGTTTGTGGTAGAAACACAGCGCTCATTCTGTGCGAGGATTCCCATGTAACCTCCCAGGCACGGTCCGCATGTTGGAGTGCTGACAACACCGCCTGCTTCAATAAATGTCTGAATGATGCCTCCTTTTATGCAATCAAGGTATATCTGCTGCGTTCCGGGCAAAACGATCAGTCTCATGCCTTCGGCAACCTTTTTACCTTTAAGGATGTCGGCAGCGATTCGAAGGTCATCCATTCTGCCGTTCGTACATGAACCTATAACAACCTGATCTATCACAATATCATCCTTTTGTGCCTCGTCGATGGTCTTTGTATTTTCAGGAAGGTGCGGATAAGCAACCGTAGGTCTTAATGTGCTCAGATCGATCTCAATGACCTGATCGTAAACCGCATCCTCATCGGCCACATATACAACAGGTGTTCTGTCACTATGCTCTTTTATGTATGAAAGACACAGATCGTCTACGGGGAAGATACCGTTCTTTCCGCCCGCTTCTATTGCCATGTTTGCGATCGTGAATCTGTCATCCATTGAAAGATGAGCAATACCGTCACCTGTGAATTCCATGGATTTATATAATGCTCCGTCAACTCCTATCATACCGATGATATGAAGTATGATATCCTTACCGCTTACCCACTTTGCAGGCTTATTCTTTAACACAAACTTAATAGCGGCCGGAACCTTAAACCATGCTTTTCCGGTAGCCATGCCGGCAGCCATGTCGGTACTTCCGACACCTGTTGAAAATGCGCCTACCGCTCCGTATGTACAGGTATGAGAATCCGCACCGATTATAACATCACCGGCTATGGTGAGTCCTTTTTCCGGTAAAAGTGCATGCTCTATGCCCATCTGTCCTACTTCAAAATAGTTGGTAATGTCATTTTTCTTTGCAAATTCTCTTACGCATTTACAATGCTCTGCGCTCTTTATATCCTTATTGGGCACAAAATGATCGGGTACAAGTGCGATCTTGTCCTTATCGAAAACGCCCTCTACTTTCATCTTCTCTATCTCGTGAATGGCAACAGGACTGGTTATATCATTGCCGAGCACAAGATCAAGGTTCGCCTCTATAAGCTGTCCTGCTTCTACATATTCCAATCCCGCATGTGCAGCGAGGATCTTTTGTGTCATAGTCATTCCCATGTATGTTTACCTCCAAAAAAATATCCAATCTATTATAGCAAATATCAACAGTATTCACAAACATTTGTTGATCATACTAATCGAAGAGCTTAAGTTATCAGATAATAATATACCGGAAACAGATACCTGACATATCTTATCGGGACAAAATATGCCGACGCATCAAAAAACGCAGGACAGATAAGGATCTGAATCAGTATGAGTATGGGTGTCGAAACGATAAATGATCTTTCATCCTTTAAAAACATTCCAAGAATAAAGCAAAAGATGTTGACTACTAATATATATAAAAGCATATTGCATATTGCACTAAATATGTTTGTATGCAGTATAAACACTTCGCAAATGACGCCAATGAATCCTATCAGAAGAGAAAACATAATATTTCGTGTTATTCCATAACCGGTTTTTTCAAATGTTTTAAGACTCTTAGTTACAACACCGTACATCGTATTCTCACATATTTGGCCATAGGCTGTGAACGCATATATAAATACGGTCAAAGCGATTATAAGGCGTATATAAAGATCATGGTTTGAAGATTTAGTGCCTGCGCTCTCATCGATATGGTTATATTTTATATTCACATCAAATAATCTGTCCGAATGCAAATAAGCTTCTTTTCCCTCTTTTATCTTCTCTTTAAGATCATCATCTGCTTTTACAAATATATTCTCTGCCTCAGCGTCATTTAAAAAATCCGAACAGCAGAATAACCAGGCTTCATAAAAACGTTCTTTTTCTACTTCTGTATAAAGATATCCGACAGGTGCATATAGTTCAACTTTTCCTCTTGAGTTCAGATCACTTACATATTCTTCGGGAGAAGTTTTAACAACAAAACCGATGGAGATAGTTTGCTTAAGGATTTCATTCTTCAAACTGTCTGTATTTTCAAAGATCGTCACATTCCTGTCTTTTGAAAGATATTCAACAAGTTTATCATTTACCGATGTATCTTGTTTAAATACAATTCCTATAGAATCACTTTTAGTTTTTGTATCAATATTTGCAACAATAAGGCATAAAAATATCATTGCCGCCGATATGATATAAAACAAGCGGTTAGAAAGACAGAGCTTTATGCTGTTATAACACCAGGTCAGGATCTTTTGCATATAAGACTCACCACATTAAAGCCAAGAACAAATACCAATAAAACCATCAGATCAGCTGTAAATGGACCTGAAACAGCTGTCAAAAGCAGCGTTTTAAACATATATTTTAAAGGTGAAACACTTCCCACAAAAACTGCTGTCTTTGAAAGAAGCGCACTTGGGATTATCATTCCCGAGCATATTATCAATACTGCGATAATGATGAAAACTCCGGTCATTACTCCGCTATCGCTGCCCATAAATGAATATATAAGATCGACTCCGCATGCTACAACAAATCCTATAAACCAGGTCACAAAAAACACACTGACAGATGGTTCGATCATTGTAAGCCCTGTAACATTTTGAATCAAAATGGTAATAAAAATGACGATCAAAGAAGATATATATATTCCCAAAGATATAACAAATTCTTTACATAGTGATATCTTTAGTCTTGATAATGAATATACATCCAAAAGCTTTTCGGCACTGACCGAATTTCTGTCATATAAAGCGCCGTAAGACATGGATGAATAGAGCAGGAATATAATAAAAAATGAACAAAAATAAAACCTTAGCGGTTCAACATCTTCATATTGCGAAACAATCTCTGTTACAAACAAGCGCATTCTGTGAAGCAAAAGTGTCGCATAGGACATGGCCATATGATCTCCGACGCTCTGCTCTAAAGGCCTAAGTTCGTATTCACCGCTTCTTTTTATGTCCAGAAAGGAATATACCGAAGCTTCAGTTATCTGCACATAGGAGGTTGCACTTTTTAAAATATTCACAAAAGCTTTGGTTACACTGTTGGAGTCCTCATTAATATAAATGTTCAGAGGCGTGTTAGTCCCGTTATTTACATCATCATAAAAGCCTTCAGGTAAAATGACAACAACGTTTACATCACCGCGATCGAGTCCGTTAAACGCTTCCGGTTCATTAAGATAAACAAATTCTGTCACTTCTTTTACGCTGTCGATCTGCGATATATATTGAAGCAAAAGTTTATTAAGCTCATCGTTATCATTGCTTACAACTGCGGTCTTTATCTTTTTGACCGAAGAATCTCCTATTGCAATACTGACTGCCGCAAATACGGCAGTCAGTGCAGTAAAGATAAGTAAATATGCAATAATAGTCTTTTTGATCAGAATTATGCAGTTTTTAAACTCTGCTTTAAAATATGACCAAAACATCAATAGAATAAATCTCCCAAACCTGTAAGAGAACCTATATCGATAGACCTGATCAGATCCATGAAATCATTTTCAGATGCATTACCGATGTCAAAAAGTTCAGTATTTGTATAGTCTTCGATCGAACCGCCTTTTTCAACGGTTACGGTTATATATCCCAAAGATTCTTCATCAAAACTAAGATCATTTATCCGCATCTCTACGGATTTAGACGAAGATGTTATATCCATATCAAGAAGGAATTTATCATTGTCATGATCATAATCAACTAACAGATTTCCCTTTTTATAGTTATATTCAACAGAAAAAGCTTCCTCTCCATCGATGGATATATCATATATCTCTTTGTCCTTTTTTTCAGATCCTTCAATGGCAAATATCTCATCACCGTCTTCTAAGATCGAAACGTTCTGCGTTCTGTAATCTCCGCCTTTAAAAAGGACATCCACGTCAAAGCCTTTTTTACCTTCGCTCAGTACATTCACGGCAGCAAGCTTTCCGCGATAGATATAAAATGTTACCGTAGCATCAGGCCAGGTCTTAACTTCATTTTTTGCTTCCTTAAATGAATCAGCAAGTGAAGTTCCGGCATACTTTCCGAGGTCTTCCGCCATCTCTTCATATTCTTCTTCATATATCTCGGCAGCATCATCAAAGATATCCATATAAAAATCTCTGTCAAGGTCTACACTAATGGCTTTACACTTTACTTTTTTGCCGTCTACCTTAAACGATTTTGTTTCAGCCTTTTCAAATTCAAGCTCATTGACTCTCTTTAAGAAAGCTTTTGCAAGCTCTTTCTGCAGATGCTCGGTCTTATCGAATCCCTCATAACTGTTCTTTAAAAGAGTGTCTATTGCGGAAACGGTCTCTTCACCAAGTTCGTCAACGAGCATGCCTTCTTTCTCATGAACATAATCATATACAAAAAGACTGTTGCTTATCTTTGGTACCTCGGCATAAACATATTTTGAATCGATCCCCATCTTAAATGATATCTCGGGCAATTTATTCAGATCGGTATCAACAACCAGCTGCTTGTCGTTGCCATCCATGATGATCCTTCCCGATACAAATCCGGCCTCATCAATATCAGCTGTGAAATTTGTTGTGAAATGTCTGCTCTTTTCAATGGCATAAAGATCGTTAAATACCTTTGAGATCTCGCTTTGATGCGCAAACGTCGCTCTTATGGCACTCTCAACCTTCTTCTGCTTTGAGGAGAACACACATACCAGTACTATGCACAATACTATCAGAAGAGCTGCCACAGCCAATGTCACATACTTAAGATTTTTCTTATCATCGTATGATTTCTCCGCAGGTATGGGCGAATAACCCGAAGGAGCTGCATCTTTGTTGATACGTTCACCCGTGATGGGATCGAAATTCATGACAGGCTTTGTGTCTTCCAAAGCAGGATCATTGGGAACTTCAGTAATATTCCCGGTATCGCTTACCGATATTTCATCGGCAACACCGGTTGCCTCAGATGACTGTGTTATATCAATATCAGTGTTTTCAACCGCAGGCACTTCCTCAATAGTTTCAACTGTGGAAACAGATTCTGTACCGGTTTCTGAGCTTTCAGATGTTATAATCGCATCTGCTTCCTCAACCGGTGAAACCTCAGGTGTCTGAACTTCGTTATCTTTTACATCACCTGAAACAACTGCATCTGTATTTACAGTTTCATTGATATTTTCTGTAATGTTTCCATTTTCATCATTGTTCTCAATAGGTTCTCCCGTGATGGGATCGTAGGTAATACTCATCTTCACTCCTCCTTGCTAAACCTTCCTCTTATGACATCAATACTCATATTCTCCTTAGGGATACTCTCGATCTTTCCGTCATTAAAGAAACATACTTTATCGGCCAGTAACATCTCATGTTCATGATGTGTCGAAAAAATAATGGTGCCGCCATGTTCCTTATGACTTATCATCCAGTCGGTAATGCTCTTTTGAAAATACGGATCAAGAGATGATGTCGGCTCATCCAATAACACGATAGGGTTCTTTCGCTGAACCATGCATGCTATTGATAATCTTCTTTTCATACCTCCGGAAAGCTTACTCACTTTCGTTTTCAACAGATCAGTCAATTCAAATGTTTCTATGACGCTTTTATCGGGATCTTTTATCCCTCCTGCCCAGAAATCCAGATTATCCTTTACCGTAAGGTTAAAAAACAGAGGGTCATCCTGAGGTATGTAAGCAACATATTTTAAAAAATTATGTCTGTCTTTTATTGCATCTTTTCCATAGAAAGAAATATCGCCTTTATCAGACTTCATGGTACCGGCAAGTATCTGTAGAAAAGTTGACTTTCCGCAGCCGTTCTTTCCCGCAAGCGCGATGATATCTCCGCTGACCGCTTCTATCGATGCGCCTTTTAAAACTTCATGTTTCCCATATTTTTTGTAAATATCTTTTGCCAGAACCATATTAAATACTTCTTTTAATCAGTGATCGGATATATGCACAAAATCGTATGTATTATACCATAGATGAGAAATCACCTCAAGTTTGGCACATTTTTGCATAAAAAAGAGGCCTTATGGATAACCATAAAGCCTCCGAAAAATCATAATTAGTTGTTGATGAACTTATCTTCTTCGTTGTTCCAGCTGTAAAGGCTTCTTACTTCCTCACCGATCTTCTCAGAAGGATGCTCAGCAGCAAGCTTTCTCATAGCCTTGAAGTGAACCTGACGTCCTGCAGGTGACATATCAAGAAGGAACTGCTTAGCGAATGAACCGTCCTGGATGTCTGCAAGGATCTTCTTCATGGTCTTCTTTGTCTCTTCTGTAATGATCTTGGGACCTGTGATGTAATCACCGTACTCAGCAGTATTAGAGATTGAATAACGCATTCCTGCGAAACCTGACTGATAAATAAGGTCAACAATGAGTTTCATCTCATGGATACACTCAAAGTATGCATT
>CACZSE010000324.1 GCA_902783735.1 uncultured Lachnospiraceae bacterium | reverse complement strand
TGTCATTTCAAAGCAGATCCGGTCAGGAAAAATTGATAAAAAGACGGCAGATCTGGTCGACGTAAAAAAAATAACGGCTTTTCTTATTTCGGATCTTGGCAGACGTATGTGTATGGCTGAGGCAGAAGGAAGGCTTAAAAAAGAGCAGCCTTTTGTACTTGGTATAAATGCCGACAGGTTGAATAAGGACTATCCGAAAGAAGAAACGGTCCTTATCCAGGGGATAATTGATGCTTTCTTTTATGAAGGCGATGACATCATATTGATGGATTACAAAACGGATGCTGTTAAAAACGGACAGGAGCTGACAGACAGATACAGTGTTCAGTTGGAATATTATAAAGAAGCGTTGGAAACGATCACCGGGAAAAAGGTGATTCAAAAACTCATATATTCATTTGCTCTGGGTGAGACTATAGAACTTGTATAGATAACAATGCCTGTTTTTATCATATACACAGGGATTCCACTATGAGCAGTATTCCGTCTGACATCTTGACGGTGACGTTATCGGACTTCCAATAGTTACTGAGTCCCAATGGAAAATAATTGGTTATGGTTATATCTTCGCAATCATATGCCGATCCCGATATGCTGACATGAGAGCAATTGTTGGAAAGCGCATAGACTGACAGAGAATATCCGTCTTTTCTTGGAAGATTTAAAACACCGCCGGTAAATGTGCGAAGATATTCAGATGTGCTTACAAGCTCACAATCACCTCCGTGCTGTGCTACAAAAGCCATGCTCTGAATGTTTGCCAGAGTATGATCCAGTCTTCCGCCCAAGGCACAGCATATGATGATATGTCTGTAGCCTGCAGAGAGAGCATACCTTATTGCCAGCATTGTATCGCTGTCATCCTTTTGTGGAGGAAAGGTCTTTACGGGGATATCTTCATATTCGGATGCATCGGTTGCACAGGAGTCAAAATCGCCAACTATAAGATCGGGTTTGATCTTTAGGCGACGGGCGTGGTCGTAGCCATGGTCGCATGCTATAGAGTAGTCGAATTTAATATTGTCCGGTAAGGGTGAATAATCTCCGCCCGAAATGATGAGACATGTTTTCATAATGACTCCTTTTGTCTGATAAATTAAATATCATCATAATTATACACTATCAAATATATAAATGTAAGTCACTCGCCGACCGGTAAAAGATATGAGAAAGATATTGTCGATCGAGCCTTTGGGGGCAAGAACAGTAAAAACCGCATATATTCCGAAAAGCTCCTTTATAAGGGCGTTAAGCGTTATTACGCCGCAATTCGTATATTATTATATAAATCAGATAGTGACGTACGAAAGTGCGCTGTTCATCGGACGATACGGATACTCTTCATCATTGGCTGCCAACAATTCGCAGCTTATAGCGGCACTTATAAGAATATTGGCATTAGTGATCGCTGTGGCCCCTTTGCTGTATTCTTTTGCAAAAGAGTACCCGGTCCTGTTGCCTGAAGGAAATGATGATACTCTGACTAAAAAGATATGGTATGTGTGTATATTGAGCATGTCGATCGCCCTGTTTTTAAATGCACTGGCGGCATTTACAGGTTTTATGCAGATCTCGGTGGATTTTGAAAAGACTGCAGAGAACCAGTTTTCACTTCCACTGGGTATCGGGATCCTGGTATATGGTATCATAACGCCTGTTACCGAAGAAGTGGTACATAGAGGTATCATATATAACAGACTCAGACGATACTTTGGCCTGTCAGTATCCGTAGTGGTATCTTCTTTACTTTTTGGAGTATCACACGGTAATCCGGTTCAGCTTGTATACGGCTTTGTGATGGGTATCTTGATATGTCTGATATATGAACGATACGGTGCCTTCATATATCCCGTTTTGTTTCACTGTATTGCCAATACTATGGTATACATAGTGGTCAGGGTACCTTTGTTGCGAAACATGCTTTTTTCTCTTCCTGCCGTTTTGTTCGAGATCGCTGCTTCTTTGGCGTTTATCTATATGATATTTGGGTACGGGAGTACCGATAAATCTTAATATTGACAGTAAAAGTTGTCAGTGGTAGTATGAAGCATATTTTTTATTTATCAAATAGCACAAACGAGAAAGGCGAAAACATCATGGGAACCATTAATATTCCTGAGGGATACGAGTCACAACTGAATCTCTATGATACCCAGGTAGGTATCAAGACGGTAAAGGACTTTTTTCAGAATCTGTTAGCTGAGAAATTAGATCTGTTACGTGTTTCTGCACCACTTTTTGTAGAACCGACATCGGGATTAAATGATAATCTCAATGGTGTTGAGAGACCTGTAAAGTTCGGTATTAAGGAACAGGATGAAAAAGAGGCTGAGATCGTTCACAGCCTTGCAAAATGGAAAAGATACGCTCTTAAGAAATACGGATTCGAGGTAAATAAGGGTTTGTATACCGATATGTCCGCCATCAGAAGAGATGAGGAGACCGACAATATACATTCAATATATGTCGATCAGTGGGACTGGGAAAAGATCATCAGGAAAGAGGATCGTACGGTAGACACTCTTAAGACGGTTGTACGAAAGGTATTCGATGTTTTAAGAAAAACCGAGAAATACATGGCCATACGCTATGATTACATCCGTGAGATACTTCCCAATGATATATTTTTCATTACAACACAGGAACTCCTTGACATGTATCCCGATAAAACGGCGAAGGAACGCGAGTATCTTATCACCAAAGAAAAAGGCGCTGTCTGCCTCATGAAGATCGGAGATCTTTTAACAAACGGAGAAAAGCATGACGGAAGGGCTCCCGACTACGATGATTGGGAATTGAATGCCGACATTATTGTATATTATCCTGTATTGGATATTGCTTTGGAACTTTCAAGCATGGGCATCAGAGTAGATGAAGATTCACTTATGAGCCAGCTTAAGAAGGCAGGATGTGAAGAAAGAGCACAGCTTCCCTTTCAGAAGGCTATATTGGACAAGGAGCTTCCTTACACTATAGGCGGTGGTATCGGACAGAGCCGTATATGCATGTTCTTCTTAAGAAAAGCACATATTGGTGAGGTTCAATGCTCTTTGTGGCCTCAGGATGTAACAGATGCGGCAAAGAAAGCCGGTATCGCTTTACTGTAGAGCATTATACGAACAAATTTACAAGGTTTTGATCAAAAAAGGGGTGTATTATCTACATTTTGTATAATTACATATCATTGTAATGTGTGTATAATACAAAAAAGTTGGAAAGAAGACAAAGACCGGTCTTTCCGGTGAAGTATTTCAGGTCTTTAGGGAGGAAATAAACAGTAATGGAGTATAATATAATGCTTAGGCCGTCGGAGGTTCGTGATTTCGTAGAGGCAGCAACCAGGAGTGACTGCTATATCGACGTTTCTTCCAACAATCATTTTATTGTAGATGCAAAGTCGATCCTCGGTGTGCTCGGACTCGATCTGAACAAGGCCGTAAAGGTTAAGGTTCACGGATATGATAAGGATTTTGAACGTTCAATAAGACGTTTTTCCTTAGCTTGTTAAAAAAATGAATAATATCGCAAAGAAAAGGCATGCCTGTTTGGCATGCCTTTTTCATTGTAAATACTGCTTTAAAAGAGTACAATATATAGAAGGTAAATATGTATACCCAACAATATATAGATTGGAGAGGATTTATCATGTGGGCTGAAGAATGTGTATTTTATCAGATATATCCCTTGGGATTTTGTAATGCTCCTTACGAGAATGACGGTGTTTTGGAGCACAGGATATTGAAAGTGAAGGATTGGATAGAGCATTTCAGGTATTTAAACATAGGAGCCATATACTTCTCACCTTTGTTCGAATCAGACACACATGGCTACAATGCCAGAGACCTTAAAAAGGTGGATGTCAGACTCGGAACAAATGAGGACTTTAAAGAAGTATGTGACGCTCTTCATAATGCAGGCATAAAAGTGATGTTAGACGGAGTTTTTAACCACGTAGGAAGGGGCTTCTTTGCATTCAGAGATGTTTTGGAGAACAGAGAGAATTCGCGCTACAAAGATTGGTTTCATATAAATTTTCAGGGGAATTCATGCTACAATGACGGCCTTTACTATGAAGGATGGGAAGGTAATTATGATCTTGTAAAGCTGAATCTTTGGAATCAGGAGGTTGTTGAGTATCTTTTCGATTCGATACGCTTTTGGGTAGATGAGTTTGGCATAGACGGACTCAGACTTGATGTGGCTTATTGCCTGGACAGGGGTTTTATAAACAGGTTAAGAAGCTTTACAAATGAATTAAAACCTGAGTTTTACCTTATCGGAGAGATGATACACGGAAATTACAACGATCTGGTAAGGGATGATATGTTGCATAGTGCGACAAACTATGAATGTTACAAGGGATTATACTCAAGCTTCAATTCAATGAATATGTTTGAACTTATGCATAGTCTTATGAGGCAATTTGGAGAGGACGGGCAGGGAATCTACCGGGGAAAACACCTGTTATCTTTCGTTGACAACCACGATGTTACAAGAATTGCCAGCATTCTCCAAAATGAAAAACATTTGCCGCTTTTGTATGGAGCGCTCATGGGAATGCCCGGTATACCTTGCATATATTATGGAAGTGAGTGGGGAGCAAAAGGAGAAAAGTCTCAAGGGGATCCGGCACTGCGACCGAGCTTTGACACTTATGTCGAGAATGACTTGACTGATTGGGTCAGCAAGCTTTCCGCCATTAGAAAGCAGGAGGCGGTTTTGAACTACGGAAGCTTTAGAAGTGCATTTCTGACCAACAAGCAATGCGTCATGAAAAGAGAACTGGACGGAAGCATCATCTATATTGCTATAAACGCAGAAGACTGTGAATTCAAGGCTTATTTCAATATTGGAAACGTAGAACTCAAGGATTTGATCACACATGATATGCAAAAAACGGACGGATCTTTGACTATGCCTCCTTACAGTGCTCAGTTTCTTAAGGTAGTCTGAAACAGGTGTTTTTATTAAATGGATCACAGAAAAACCATAATATTTCGTTTTGGAGTTTTGAGAAAACGTTTATAAGGAGAAATATACATGTATATCGCATTAGCTGACAGTAGTGTCGGTGACAGAAAACAAATGGAAAGACTTCTTGAGCGTGAATCTGACAGAAGAGCGCATTCTTCGGGAGTATTTTATATAGAGACCTTTGGAAGCACGGATGCTCTGCTTAAGAGTCCGACGATATATGATGCCTATTTTCTTGATGTTACGGATCCGGACGGTGATTCATATGATATTGCAAAGATGATCAGAAATAAGGGGATCCTGTCACCGATAGTTTTTTGCATATCTACCATAGATTACAGACAAAGAGGAGAGGAACTCCCGGGTTCAATGTATTTAAACAAGCCTGTCAGGGTGGCCGAACTGACTTCGCTGATCGATGAGATACTGGATAAAAAGGAAAAAGAACATGTTCCCACTATAGAATTCAGAGACAATAAAGAATCATTTTATCTGGGCGAAAAAGACATTGCATATATGCAGGGAGAAGACTATAAGATAACCATTCACCTTACAGACGGCTCTGTAAGAGTAGCAAACGGTTTTATTGATAATGTGTGGAAGAATCTTGTTTCTTTCGATTGTTTTTTCCCTGTAAACAAAAAAACTATAGTCAACCGTGCATCTGTCGAGGATATAACCGGATTATATGTCATTTTACGTGACAAGACCAAAATACCCATCAATCTGATGCACAGAAAAACTATAGTTGATTCGTTAAGCAGCTGATCGTTTAAAGACAAAAGATCATGCGTTGTTTTCCGGCATAAGTACTGCGGCTATAAGATATGCAAGAATACCGGAACCGCCCATCAGGCAGAAAGCTATCCAGAGGAGTCTTATTACTGTGGGATCCACCTGGAAGTATTCACCAAGTCCGCCGCATACACCGCAAATGATTCTGTTTGAGTTAGATTTTCTTAATTCTTTCATAATTTTTCATCCTTTCTTCTTTATCAATCTTCAGTAAATGTTATATCTATGTTTCCCATGCCGCATTCGATATCATATTGCGACTCCATATCGCTGTCTTCTTCTATCTCATTAATAAAACCGCTTTTGCTTACTCCGTTATATGTTATATTTCCCATGGCGGCTTCAAGATCGAGTGCATGATATTCTGACTTGTCATGAAGGTTCAGAGTGATATTGCCCATACCACATTCGGCATTAAGATCGTCTTCTATTATTCCCGTAAAGTGTACATCGCCGGCTCCGCATTCAAGATCAAGATCATTTAACTTGGCGTTTTCTATGGTAAGGCTGCCTGCCGCAACTTTTAGCTCCGACCAATCGTCACTCAAAAGATCTCCGATCGAAACATCTCCTGCACCTGCGGAAACTCTGAATTTACTGCAGATAAGAGATTCTATCTCCATATCGGTCGCACCCATCTCAAGTTTTACGTCATAAAAGCTTTTTCCCTTTGGTATTGCGATCACGATATTACTCTTACCTGTAGGATTTCCTTTTATTCTGAGACCTAAGGTGCCTGAAGTGTCTTCGCTCGCATAGCTGGCATTTTTGATGGTTACATTAATGTTATCATCTGTCGTATTATCCACTATCGTAACCTTCGATGCTCCTACCTCGAAGTCTAAGTTGCTGATGTCTGAGGATTTAAATGTCAGAGTATAGTCCCCCTCATTACTCATATTGCTCAGAGCATCGTAACCTATTGAGATCCCGTTCTTAAGATCCAAATACGGGCTGTTTTCTGCCAGCTGCGAAGCTGCGGCCATGCCCCCCATGGCCCGTCCGACTGTTGCTATGATACCGCCGGTTAAAATAAGTCCCACGGCACTGGCAAGAGCTATCTTTGTTGATACTTTCATACCATCAGATCCCCCTTTCTTCTTAAATTTATTTTGGATAATAATGTTTTAAATAACCTGACGATCAGCTTAAATACTGCAGGTACGATCTTTGAGATGACGATCGTTCCCAGCATTGTCAGCAGAATTCCGGTGCCTATTGCCACAAGTCCGATGCCTGATATAAGCATTCCGCCTGCGGGAAGCGTGAACAGACCGGGTATTCCGACAAGCAGAATAATAACACCTGCTACTATACTTCCGATACCGGCTATTGCTACGGAAAATATAACTGCCAGTATACCTATTGAGATTCCTGCGAGTGCTGCAAGTAATCCGAATAATATCGGAACCCAGACCGGAGAAGAGATTATCAAAAGAATGATGATGATCGCTGACAGGTTGCCTGTATTATTTCTTCTTCCGGTGAAACCTCTGTCATCACTGTTTGGTATGGTGTTGGCGACTTCGTCTTTATAATTCGGACCGTAGCCTTTGAAACCTGTTTCCGTAAATTCTCCCACGCTTTTATCGGAATCCCTTAAGCCCGCTTTGATCATAAAGGCGATCTTTTCGGGACTCTCAAGTTCTTTTAATATAGTGGATTCATTTTCCTGCCCGGCGTCCTCGAAATAATCCTCATAGTATTCGAGAGCCTCATCTCTCTCTACTGCAGGAATATCTCCGAGAAGCTGTTTAAGCTCCGCGAGGAATTGTTGTTTATCCATGTATTCTTCCCTCCTCAAAAAGATAAGTTACCTTTTGGGCGTATGAATGCCATTCGGTATAGTACATCTTTAGCATTGCACTGCCTTTTGATGTTATCTTGTAATACCTTCGATTCCTGCCTGCGTGTTCTCTGTCGTAGACTTCCAGACATTCGTCCTTTTGTAAACGTCTGAGTACCGGATAAAGTGTTGATTCGGAAAGTTCGATGACTGTCCTTACCTCTTGGGTTATCTTATATCCGTATGTTCCTTCTTCATCTTTGCTGACTATCGCAAGAACAATGGCATCCAGAAGTGCTGAGCCTGTATTAAAGACCATATTTAGCATCTCCCTTCAGTTGTGATCAGATCAGTGACCTGTTTAAATTGTAATATTATATCTCGTATAATATCCTTATGCGCATACTATACAGCATATAATATTGGATGTCAATACAGTTATTCTTATTTTTTTAACAAAATATAAGCGTCTATTTTGTTATCGAATGTCAGTATCGCTATTACATGCTATAATATAAGTATCAAAGAGGTGCTCATATGATTACGATAAGCGTTTGTATGATAGTTAAAAATGAAGAAAAGAGTCTGAAGACATGTCTTGAAAGTCTGAAAGACATAGCGGATGAGATAATAGTGGTCGATACGGGCTCTGATGATAAAACAAAGGAGATAGCGGGACAATTCACGGACAAGGTATATGATTTTGAGTGGACCGGAAGTTTTTCGGATGCCAGAAACTATTCTTTTTCTTTGGCAACCTGCGATTATATCTACTGTGCGGATGCCGATGAAGAACTCGACAGGGAGAATATAGAGAAATTTCTTCTGCTTAAGGAGAATCTCATTACTCAGATAGAGATCGTACAGATGTATTACTGTAATCAGCTGTCCAACAATACCATTTACAATTTTGATAAGGAATTAAGACCCAAATTATATAAGCGTTTAAGGACCTTTTTGTGGAATGAGCCCATACATGAGCAGGTATTACTTGATCCGGTGATATATGACAGCGATATAGAGATAATACATCGTCCTTTGGGAGTTCATGCCGGAAGGGATCTTTTGCGTTTTGAAAAGATGATCGAGAGTGGAGAGAAGATGTCCAAAAGGCTCCTTGATATATATGAGAAGGAGCTGTTCATAGCCGGTGAAAAGGAAAACTATAAAAATGCCCTTAAGTTTTTTATGGAATTATGCGATGATGACACTCTTGATGAGGACGGCCTGGTACGTGCGATAACTATCGCTTTAAAGGCCGGAAGAATGTGTGGATCGCCCGATATCCGGTTAAAGTATGCCCTGCGGGGGGCAGCGACTAAGGGGTGCAGTGAGTTGTGCTGTGAGCTTGGTCTTATGTTTTATGAAAAATCGGATTATAAGGAAGCAGCGTTATGGTTTTATAATGCTGCCTATGAGACAGAACCTCTCATGGATATAAAATGTTCGGGTCAGATACCGTTAGAGCACATTATTGACTGTTATGAAAAACTCGGAGAATATGACAGAGCACAAGAGTTTAAAAAGGAACTTGAACGTATATGAAGAATAACAAAATATACATGACCATATATGAACAGGTTAAACAGGATATAATCGAGGGCAGATATAAAAAAGGAAGTAAACTGCCGTCTAAAAGAGTCATGGCAGAAGCCATGGG
>CACZSE010000323.1 GCA_902783735.1 uncultured Lachnospiraceae bacterium | reverse complement strand
TGTAACTAAGACTCCTCCGGCAGCAGTTCTTCTTAAGAAGGCATGCAACATCAAGTCTGGTTCAGGTGTTCCGAACAAGACAAAGGTTGCTACTATCTCTAAGGACAAACTTCGCGAGATAGCAGAGACAAAGATGCCTGACCTCAATGCTGCATCTATCGAGGCAGCTATGAGCATGATAGCAGGTACAGCACGTAGTATGGGTATCAAGGTAGAGGACTGATTTAGGAGGTAAGCTTATTATGAAACACGGAAAGAAATACGGCGAAGCTGCTAAATTGGTAGACCGCGCCAACTTTTATGAAGCAAACGAGGCTATAGGTCTTGTAAAGAAGACTGCAACAGCTAAATTTGATGAGACTGTTGAAGTTCATATCCGTACAGGATGTGACGGACGTCACGCAGATCAGCAGGTTCGTGGAGCAGTTGTACTGCCCAACGGAACAGGTAAGACTGTTAAGGTTCTTGTTTTTGCTAAGGGTGACAAGCTCAATGAGGCAGAAGCAGCTGGAGCTGATTATGTAGGCGGCGACGAACTCATCCCTAGAATCCAGAATGACGGATGGTTCGATTTCGACGTAGTAGTAGCAACACCTGACATGATGGGCGTTGTTGGTCGTCTCGGTAAGGTACTTGGTCCTAAGGGACTCATGCCCAACCCGAAGGCCGGAACAGTTACCATGGATGTTACCAAGGCTGTTCAGGATATCAAAGCAGGTAAGATCGAGTACAGACTTGATAAGGCTAACATCATTCATGTACCCGTAGGTAAGGCTTCATTCTCTGAAGAGAAGCTTACAGAGAACTACAATGCACTTATGGATGCTATCGTTAAGGCTAAGCCCAGCGCACTTAAGGGTCAGTACATCAAGAGCGTTACTCTTGCTTGCACAATGGGACCTGGCGTAAGGGTATCTGTTGCTAAGTATTAATATTTAAACATTGAAACCTTCCGAGAAATCGGAAGGTTTTTTATTTGTATGAGATATTTCTTTGTGGTAATATATTAGAGGAAATATTTACCCAGATTTATTGAGAAGGGGATCAGATCATGGCTTTAAAACCTATTATGAATGTCATAAAGAATGAATCAATGGGAAGCATGTTATGCTATAAGGTTCCATGCGAGGATTTCAACAACGGATCTCAGCTGATTGTTGCTGAGTACGAAGAAGCACTTTTTATGAAGGATGGTATCGTTGAGGAAACGTTCCAGGGTGGTAAGTACACACTGACCACAGAAAACTTCCCGTTCCTCACAGCGCTGAAATCTACCTTGGTGACGGGTGGAGTAAGCGCATATAACTGTAAGATATACTATATCAGCAAGCAGGATCACCCGGAAAAGAAGTGGGGAACAAGTGAACCCATAAATATTCTGGATCCTTTCTGGCAGACCTACCTGCATGTTCAGGCAAGAGGAGCATACACGATAAGGATAAAGGATGGAAAGAAATTCTTCCTTAAGATGGTTGGGGCAAACAGATCAGCAAGCGATGATGACCTGGTTAAGAATTTCAGGACTGCTTTCATACAGAATATCTCAGATGAACTTGCTGCATATCTTACTTCATCTACTGAGGAGATAATCGTTGTATGTAACAGAAAGAAACTTCTGGCAGACACGCTTGCAAACACCCTTCAGCCGGTACTTGATGAGTACGGCGTTGAGTTGGTCAACTTCTATATAGAAAATATCGGTGTTGTTGACGATGAGAATCTTAAGTCCATTACAAGGATGAGAAGAGAACGTCAGGAGAGGATGTTCGAACGTCAGCAGAACATAGAGGATGAACGTATGAAGTACGGCTTGAGCAGAGAAAAGGCTGAGGCTGACAGATACGTTTCAGGTCAGGCTGCACAGGCTGATTACGAGCGTATGAAGATACGTGATCAGGACGGCAATAACGGCTGGGCTAGACAGGAAGAAGCTGAGATATTAAAGAGTATGGCAAAGAACGAAGGAAATGGCGGTGAGTTTGCCGGTGCCGGGATGGGCCTCGGAATGGGTCTTGCCATGGGAAATATAGCAAAATCGATGATGGGTGATATGTTCTCTGACGGAAACGGAGGAGTTGGACTGTCAAATCCTGTACAGGGAAATCCTACAGGAGTAAAGATCTGTCCAAAGTGTAATGCATCGGTTCCTGAAAATATGAAGTTTTGCGGATCATGCGGAAATCCGCTTGATACTCCGAAAAAAGTATGTGCCAACTGCGGAGCAGAGATACCTGATGGAATGAAATTCTGCGGTCAGTGCGGTACACCTGTTGCGGCAGGCCCCAGAGTATGCGCACAGTGCGGAGCAGAGATACCTGATGGAATGAAGTTCTGCGGAAGATGCGGAACAAGAGTAGAATAGGGGGATTGTTATGAAAAGAGCATATAAGATGATGATATCGCTGGTTGTACTCGTTGCAACAGCAGTATGCATGTTCCTCTTTGCAACAAAATATAACATGGTATTCTGGGTGAACCTGATATTTGCCATGGTTGCGGTAGTGCTTGCCTCACTGGTTATCATAGGTGTTGCTTCTGCGGAAAAACGTTTTCTTGGAATGACACTGTCAACTTATGCGTCAGTATATGTGGTAGTCGCACTCGTTGCAGCTTTCAGAATGGTA
Organism: uncultured Lachnospiraceae bacterium; assembly: GCA_902783735.1. GTDB lineage: Bacteria > Bacillota > Clostridia > Lachnospirales > Lachnospiraceae > Colinaster. The sequence continues at coordinate 2,082 of CACZSE010000323.1, read as the reverse complement.
TTCATCCCGGATATCCTTGTGAAAAAAGTAGCTCTTGTACATGTGATAATATTTGTCATATTCATAGTTGTTTTCTTCCTTGCAAAAGCGGAGAATGAGTTTATTACGCAGCAGCAGGAGATAAGAGGCAAGGATATAGCAAATTTCAAGTTTACTTTACAGTGCATGAAAAATGCGATGTCAAAAGTGCCTTATGATGCTCCGTATAAAAAAACAGTGGAGCATGCATATGATTCACTGGCATCAGGACAGACGGTTAGTTCACCTGAGGTTCAGGATGTGGAGACTTCGATACTTGAAGCTATCGAGAAACTTGACGGGATAATCGAACAGGGAAATGAAGAAGAGATAGTTTCTGTCTGCAAGGATATCGAAAAGCTTGCGGGTGTTAGAAAAGCAAAGCTGGCATGCAAGACCGGCTTTTAGAGGAGGATAAAGGATATGAATAACAATCAACAGCCGATCTGGTTTAACACATGGGTCATTGTCATAGCTTTCATCGTATGCTGGCCTATAGGTATAGCCCTTTTGATAGCAAGAGTCAATTCGTCAAAGCAGAACATGTTTGACGGTTCGACCACTACTAAGGTTTGCATGATAATCGGCGTTATACTGATACTGGCAGGTCTGTCATCGTTCTCTAACAGTTTTTTGGCCGGACTGTTCTATACAGCAGGCGGAGCCGCACTTATATATTATGCGCAGAAGAATAAGAAGAAGGTTGAAAGGTACAAGGGATATATCGATCTTATTGCTAATCAGAAGATATATAACCTGGATACCATATCAAGCACGATGAACATATCATATGATATAGTCAAGGGCGATATCCAGACACTCATATCCAAGGGAACATTCAGGGGAGCATCCATAAATGAACTTTCAAGATGCATTGAAATGCCTCAGATCGAGCAGCAGCCTACAGCTCAGGGATTTATCGGAGGCCTGATCGAGGGTGCAGCAGCTGCAGCAAACACTACAGTCACGGCTGTATGTCCCGGATGTGGCGGAACCATGGCGGCACCAAAAGGAGCTACTGTTGAATGTGATTATTGCGGAAAGATATTTACCGCAAACTAGGAGGCAATATGGATTTTTTTAACAAAGCCAAAGAATCGATAGCCAGCGCGAGCAAGGATCTTACACAGAAAGCAACGGATGCCGGCGGACTTGCGAAAGTAACAGTTCATTTAAAGGAACTCGAGAGAGATTACAACGAGCAGTTAAAGAGACTTGCGGAAGCTTTGTATTCGCAACATTATGACGAGATTAAGAGCCTTTGTCCGGAAATAGTTAATTCCATCGACAATAACAGGAAAGAATACGAGAAGGACAAAAGAGAACAGGCACTTTTGAAAGGCATGCGTATCTGCCCTAACTGTGGAGCAGAACAGGAAAAGGTAGCTCAAAGGTGTACGGTATGCGGTATAAACATGGATGATGCCGAAAAACTCATAATGCCTCAGAGCGCAGCAAAGGCTTTTTGTCCCAAATGCGGACAGGAACTTGTTCCGGGAGCCAAGTTCTGCATGTCATGCGGAAATCCTGTGTGATAACGATAAAATAATACTTGACAGGCGTACTCGATACGTGATAACATAGGCAACGTCGTGAGACTATGCCGAAGACAGCAGGTAGGATCAGTGATCCTCTAACGTGTTCGCCTGCCGAGGAGAGGAACGTCATATTAAAATGCATGTTACCCTTCTGCTTTGGCAGAAGGGTTTTCTTTTTAGTTTTGTGGACGAAAACCCTTTCGGCTCATCAAATCTAACAGGAGGTAAAGAAAATGGCAAAGGTTGAGATCAAACAGCCTATAGTAGAAGAGATTTCTGCTGCTGTCAAAGATGCACAGTCAGTTGTGCTCGTTGATTATCGCGGACTTACAGTTGCTCAGGATACACAGCTTCGTAAGGAACTTCGTGAAGCAGGAGTTACCTACAAGGTTTACAAAAACACAATGATGAACTTTGCTTTCAAGGGAACGGATTTTGAAGCATTGGCTCCTTTCCTTGAGGGACCCAGCGCAGCTGCTATTTCCACAACGGATGCAACAGCTCCCGCAAGAGTTATCGCAAAGTT
>CACZSE010000322.1 GCA_902783735.1 uncultured Lachnospiraceae bacterium | reverse complement strand
ATCTCGGTTTTGTATGCGACCGGTAAAGAAGAAGGTATCGGACAATGGCTTCAGATCAGAAGTGAAGAAGATACAACGGGAGATATCACATACGATGATCTTTTGAACGAGACTGCTTCTTCAACAGAGTTTGTATGGTCACAAGACATTCCGATCAGGCTTCACAAAGGGAAAAACAGGATAAGACTGATGAATCACCGTCGTCAGGAGAATACTCTGACCTCATATGCGGCTGTATTAGAGGCGCTTCGTGAAGAGATGCCCGATAAGGATATAGCGTTTTCAATATGCGAATGGGGTAAGACAATGCCCTCTGACTGGGGATACAAGGTAGGTGACAGCTGGAGGATATTAAATGACATCACATTCGATGTCGGATCGGCTGAGGGAGACCCCGGTACCGCCAAATGGTCGGATGAGTATACCAATAGTATCACATCGCAGTACAATAAATGCGTCATTATGGATGAGTTCGCGGGAATCGGCAGGGGATGGAACGATCCTGATATGCTGGTGATCGGTATGAACGGCCTGACAGATGCCATGAATGCCAGCCATATGTCAATGTGGTGCATGATGAACGTCCCTCTTATGCTTGGAATGGATTTAAGAAGAGTAAAAAAAGGCGACAAAATATACAGTATCATTGCAAACAGGGATCTGATCGACATAGATCAGGACAGACTCGGGATTCAGGGTAAGCGGATCTGGACCACATATGACTGTGAAGATCCTTCGAAGGAATATATAAGAAACAATGATCGCATAGATGTTCTTGCAAAGCCTTTATTTGGTGGAAGACTGGCACTTGCGGTTTATAATCTGTCAGATGAGACTGCAAATGAAAATATACGGATCGATCGTAATACGGTCATTGAAAAACTGGGAGATCTTTTCCCCGAAGAATTGAAGAATGTTAAAACTGTCAGGATAAAGAATGTCTGGACGGGTGAGTTGCGTGAAGTCGCGGTTGATAAGATGGATACGCAAGTAAGCATGCCACCGCATGAAAATATCACTCTGATCATTGAAAAGGCGGGTTGATATGACAGTCGGTGATTTTCTGATGTGTATAGATTCGGAAGAAAGAAAAAGGACCGGATACGATTTGCCCGAGGCAGGCCTTTTGTGGACAAAAGGAGAAGATTTCGGAGATCATGAAGATATTCTTCTTAGAAAGAACTGTGCAAGGATCCTTCATCGTTATATGCAAAAGGTGATGGGTAAAAGAGACTTGACGGAAGGCCTTACTACACGCGAACAGGTACGGGATCTTTATGATTGCAGGATCTGTGCGGTCCATATATCACAGATCCTTGCAAATGGGATCATGAATACACATGATATAAACGGTCTTAAGCTGTTCGAGGGAAACCTTGAGGTTCATAAAGAAGAAGCTATGATATACATAAGCAGGATGTTTGAGTAGTAATACTGTGAACATCCTGCTTTTATATTATTTCATGTAGCCGCTTACGGTTCCTGTTGCGGTAAAATCCGTGGCATCCATATTTACGGGTCCGCTGTATACGATCCTGCCTGACGGATCATATGCGAAGGTAAGGACCATATTCATTACCATTCCCTCGGAGGTTTCGGACAGGGTAACGGAACCTGTGGTTTCATTGTAACCTGCCATTACGTCGGCGCTCATTACAACATCGGCAAGATCGGCGGCATCGCTGAAGGTCTCGCCGTTTTCTTTTCCTACAAATGTTGCACTTAAGGACTGGGTGAATATCTTGCCCAATATCTCTTCCTTTGAGGGAACACCGCTTTTGACCGGTTCCTGTACGGGAGCTTCACTGACCGGATCCTGTGATACGGCTTCAGGGGCAGGCGCATCCTGAGATTCCGTTTTTTCGGGAACAGTATTGTTTTTATCCGATGCAGCAGAAGTTTTATCTTTTTTGTTCTCTTCGTTTTTCGCAGCAGCATCTTTTTTGGCTTCGTCCTTATCGGAAGCCTCCTTTGTGACACTTACGGCCTCAACGGTCGGGGTGGGTATGGCCGTTGGAGTCGGAACGGCCTTCTCTTCAGTCTCTTTAGACTCAGTGGTCTCGATGTTTTCTTCATCGGTCATCTCTGCTGTGATCTCCTGAGACTGTACTTCCTCAGGTCTGTTTACTTCGGTCAGCTTTTGTGCGACGCAGGCAGTCGCACATATCGTCAGTAAAAACGACAATCCAAGTATCAAACTTTTCTTTTTCATATCCTTCATCCTCCGGAATTTTCTTTCTATTGTATATTAACACAAATTATCTGTAATAACTATCGATCGTAAACTGTTATAATGATTTATATAAAAAACAGGTAAAGTAGCCATAAGGGTACTTCACGTTAAGAAACCATACAGTATATAATGTTGACTTGGGACGGTCGCTATGAAATATATTAAACTTCCAAAAGTGTATGAAAAACTTAAGAAAGCCGAGGAATTTTATGCTCCGGTCATTATGACCGCAGCCAACGGATGGGGAAAGAGCGCGGCAGCAGAGAATTTCTACAGACGGAAAAATCCGCTGACGCTTTATTGTAAAGACGGAAATATTACCGAGATGCCCGATCCGGAATCATTCAGGGCAAGCACCGTTATCATAGAAGACATGCAGTGGCTTTCCGAACCGGAATCCATCAGATATTTAAGAAAACTGCTCAGAACAAGAGGCATACAGGTAGTTATGCTCACAAGAGGCGGGGTTCCCAAATATCTCGCGGGAGAAGATATGGACCTCGGTTTCGTACGAGTCCAGGAATCGGATTTTACTTTTGGACCCAAAGAAGTAGATGAGTATTTTCAAGAAAGAGGAGTGGAACTTGATCCGCAGGATATCGCTCCCGTTACGGAAGCGTCAGGGGGATACGTTTGCGCACTTCACTGTTATGTGGAAAGGATGCGTGACGGTGAAAGATATTCTGAAGATATCAGGGCTGCCGTATGGCAGGATATCTATCGTCTTTGGGACAGCTTTGTTTTTGAGCAGTGGTCGGACGAATTCGTTCATTTTGCGCTGAGTATATGTCAGTACGATAGTTTTAATGTTGAAATGGCCGAGTATCTGACGGGAGACAGAAACACAGGCCGTGTCATAGAGTATTGTTATGAAAAAATGAATCAGATCAAATATCACAGCGGGGGGTATTATTCATTACGTCCCGAAGTGAAGGGATTCTACATTTGGAAACAGGACCAGCTGTGGTCAAAAGAGGAAGTTGAAGAGAATTTCAGAAGAGCCGCAAACTTCTATGAAATTAAGGGAGATATTGCGTTAGCCTTAAAATATTATAAAAAGGCAGGGGCGACTCAAAGGGTAAAAGAACTTCTTATCATGAATGTCAACACACACCCGGGAGTCGGTCATTATGTGGAGACCAAGGACTACTACTTTGCCATTCCGGAAGAAGAACTTAAGGAGCTTCCGGTTCTGACAGCCGGCATGAGCATGCTTTACGATCTGATACTTATGCCGGAAAAATCCGAGGAATGGTATAAATACCTCGTGGAGTACTACAAGGATACCAATAACTCAAAAGAACGACGCAGAGAAGCGAGAACCCGTCTGGCATATCTTGATATAGCATTACCTCACAGAGGGACCAAGGGTATCTTGAGGATCATGAAGGATGTATTTGCGCTGGTAAGAAAAGGCGATATCGTACTTCCGGAGTTTGGTGCAACGGGAAATATACCCTCTATCATGAACGGGGGACTTGACTTCAGCGAATGGTCTAAAAACGATACTCAGATAGCAAAATTCATGGGTAAACCCCTGGAAGTCATCCTTGGAAAATTCGGAAACGGACTTGTTACATTATCCTTAGCCGAAAGCGGATTTGAAAAAGCAACGATGTCGGCATATGAAGTCCTAACCAGGTGTAATGACGGCTATGAGGCTGCCGCTCACGGCGGAAAGATCGAGATGTGCTTTGTATCTACAGGCATTCAGGTCAGACAGCATCTTGTGGAGGGACAGCTGCCTTCGGCAAAAAGGGTATATGAAACGTTTTGCGAAAAAGCTTCAAAAGAAGAAGCCAGACACCTTGAGCCGAATATTAAAGCCATGGGAACATGGATTGCTTTATACGGCGGCTTTGGCAGCGATATAAAGGATTATATAGAAAAGACTCCGGAAGCAAGGGTATCGTTCAGCATCTCGGACAGATACAGACAGATGATAAAGATACGCTGCCTCATATCCGAGAATCGTTTGGAAGAAGCGTTTGATCTTGCATGTTTCATGGATGGGTACATAAAGACCTACGAAAGAACCTTCTATAAGATGGAAAACGATATCCTTAAGGCTGTCATACTGTTCAGAATGGGCGATGACCATTGGAAGGAACATCTTATTGCCGGTATAGGATTGTCATGTGAGTATCATTTTGTCAGAACGATCTCACTGGAAGGCGCCGCTGTTTTACCGCTCTTAAAACAGGTCATGAACGATGAAAAGGTAACATCGGCTTACGGTGAATTTTTGAATACGGTTTACAAAGAGTGTCAGGAGATCGCACTGTGCTTCCCCGACTATCTCAAATTTATTCCAAAGGAAGTCGTTCAGTTCACAAAAAGAGAGGCACAGGTACTTGCCATGTTATGCGATGGCAGATCCACTGATGAGATCTGCGAAGAACTGGACATTACATATGACGGATTAAAAAAACACAACAGAAATATATATAAAAAACTAGGTGTTAAAAGCAGGGCTGAAGCGGAGAGAAAAGCCGTTCAGTTGGGACTGGTGCATCGCGGGTAACTATTGGAGGGAATATCGATGAAGTGGAAATCTGATGTAAGGATCAGCAGGGAGAACGGAATATTGCTGGAACTTAACGGAATGACAAAAAAGGTAGAGACGGATGATGAGTTTATCGCTAAACTCATGGAGTCGGGAGTTTCAGATGAGGATCTTGTAAAGAAGGTCTCGCTTGAGCTTGACGGAGATGAGATAAGTGCAGGCTTAAGGCTGGGACAGTTCGTTGAAGACTACGGTGATTTCATTGCCGAGCTTCAAAGATCCAGAGTCTTTGGAGAATAAAATTAGAAACCGAAGGATTAAAAAACATGCAAAGTACCCATAAGGGTACTATACTTTGGGACAGGGGTTATTTACAATAACATTTGGATTTTGATGTCACAATAATATTTGTGGATCATTATAAGTTTACAAGGAAAGGGTTGGAAAAGGCTATGAGTAAAAGAAAAAGAGCCACACTAAACAGGGTTCTCAGCATTGTTCTCATGTTTTTGCTTACGTTTACGCAGCTGCCGGTCATGACATTTGCGGCAGAAGCAGGCGTGGAAAATGCTGCAGAAGAAGTTTCTGATGCCAATACGACTGTTCAGGATGACGTCGATACGGCAGATGAGACACCGGCAGTTTCTCAGGAAGAAGAGACAAAGCCGGAAGAAACAGACGTAACTGTTTCAGACAATGAGGCAGATGAGACTGTTTCGGACAATGAAGCACAGGAGACTGTTTCAGATAATGAAGCAGTGATCTCAACAGTTTCGGATAACAGCCTTTCGGAAGGTGAATCATCTGAAAACAATATCGAGATCAACCAGGGT
>CACZSE010000321.1 GCA_902783735.1 uncultured Lachnospiraceae bacterium | reverse complement strand
GCCTAATGGAACTAACTTCATGATAATTGCCTCCTTTGTTATTTCTCTAACAAGATATTTTAGCTTAAATGTGTTTTTTTTCAACCTTATTAAATGCTTTTTTATTGTTTTTTTATAAATACCCGACAATTATCGCAAAAGGCTTTTGTTCTTTCGCAACTATCGCCTTATCTCTCCAAACAAAAACACAGATGACATATCCTGCGGATATACCATCTGTGCCTGCGTATATATATGTGTGTGTTAAATTCGTGTTTTTTTATCCCTGTCGTTTTTCTTCCAAAAGATCATACTTCATTCTGTATCACTTCTTTAAGTTTTTCGGCGAGTGTCGCATGTCCTTCGGGCGTAAGATGAAGCGAGTCAACTTCGGAAGGATAAATGTATTTTGCGGCATCGAAAAAAATGCATCCTTTTTCATCCGCAACTTCCCTGTAATATTTCTTAAACTGTTTTGATCTTTCTATCGGATCTTCACTGAAAGACGAAAAGAAGGGTGAATTGCGCATCCCTGAACCTATCTCGGGAGGCGATACCAGAATGATCTTCGGAACAAAGCCCTGTTCTTCACTGCAGAATTCCTTAATGACATCCACCAGTATGCCTGCACCATCCGCAATCTCCTTTGCACTCAGATGGAACGTATCCTTCAGGTCATTGGTCCCGAGCATGAGCACAACAATATCTACAGGTTTATGTGAGTTTAAACACGGTCTTAAATAATCAAGTCCGTTCTTCCATCCGTCCTGCGGATCGTCGTGTATGGTCGTACGTCCGTTACAGCCCTCCTCTATAACATGATAATCATCTCCGAGAAGTATCTGAAGTTTCCCCGGATAGCGTATCTCTTTCGGATACCGCATGCCGTTTTCAGGTATGTATCCGTATGTATTTGAATCACCGTAGCATAAAATCGTCTTTGTCATAGCCTTAAAAATTATTGATCACCTCCGCGGATTCATTCAGTCTGTTAACGATCTCCATCATGTCATCTACAATTATAAGGTTCTTTGCCGCTTCATCGTTTGTCGCCGTAGCCTGAGCCGCAACCTCCTGCGATACCGCCGATACATTGCTTATATTATTGACGATCTCTGCATTCGCTGACTGAAGCATGCTTACCGCTTCTATCAGTTTATCGGAGTTTGTGTCTATTGCATGACTGTACTTTTGAACCTCGATCAGTCTTTCATTGGTCGATTCGGTATTTGCATTCTGGCGTGCATTGTTATCAAGAAGTATACCCGTTTTTTCAACAACCGAATTAACCTGGGCAGAGATCTCATCGATCAGTTTTGCGATCTCTTCGGTCGCGGTCTGCGTCTGTACGGAAAGGCTGTTTACCTCGCCCGCAACTACCGCAAAGCCTCTTCCTGCCTCTCCCGCTCTTGCAGCCTCTATCGTGGCATTGAGTGCAAGAAGCGAAGTCTGCTCAGCAACGTCTGTGATCATCGATACGATCTGTTTCATGGATCTTGTATTGGTCTCAAGAAGGTTTAAAGAATTTTTTACATCTTCTCCCGCGATCTGAGATGCTTCTACATCTTTTAACATCTCATTCATCACCCTCATGCTCTCGTCGATTATCTTTGTCGAATTCTCAACGCTTTCATTTATTGCATCGGATGTTTCGGTCACAAGCATTATCTGCTCCTGTATATTGCCGGTCATCTGCAGCTGACCCTGAACGGAATCGGCAGTATCGTTTATACCGCTCGTGATCATCGTCATGTTTTTCTGCGTTTCTTCTATGGATTCTCTTAAAGCATTCATCTTAAGAACGCTCTCTTCAACGCCTGTTGACATCGTATGTCCGATATCCATGAGTGTTTCGGAGTTCTGTCTCTGTCTTTCTTCCTCCCTGTGAACTATACCCATCTTTTCATTGTTTATCTGTGAGATGAAGCTTGTTGCCATGATGCAGAACACTCCGGTTATTCCCACAAAGACGATCTGCATGATACCCTCCGCAACGGTTAATTGTACAGTCTTTACAACAGCCAGTTTATATATGACCGCTATCAGATTTGTAACAACCGCAACCGAAGTGAATACTATGGTATATCTTACATCGTTATATACAACCGTCATGATAACAAGGGGCATGATCGCAACAAATACCATATTTATCGGTGAGAGCATTGCGATCAGCAGATACATGAGACAAAAGCCTGTCATCATGACATATTTGACAGTCTTTGAATCCCTCTTTACATTTAACATAAGAAAAACAGCGACCATTGAAGCTATGATTATCACGTCGTAGATGATAACATGCGCCACAGTCTCCTGTTTACCTATCAATGCAGCGATATTCAGTATGATCATGATCACGCTCATGATACTGAACAGCTGCTTGGCTATCTTGTTTTGTCTGATCCTTTCAAAATCCATATTATACCCTCCCTTGTACCACTAAACACGATACATTTTGTTGTATATGTATATATTACCAAATTCCCCCAAAATATGAAAGTGTTTTTCATATATTTTTCACATACATAGTACAAAGGTACCATTTTCTTTCGATAATACATGAGTTTCTTGCATTTTAGAAGACTTTTATATAGAATATTGTAGGTTAAATTGTAAATACGCATATAAATAATGGAGAAAGTCAAATGATCAGTGCTAATAATGTCACTTTAAGATTCGGTAAAAAAGCTCTTTTCGAGGATGTCAATATCAAATTCACGGAAGGAAACTGCTATGGACTGATCGGTGCAAACGGTGCCGGCAAGTCTACATTTTTAAAGATACTCTCAGGTGAGCTTGAGACAACAAACGGAGATATAAGCATAACTCCCGGACAGCGTATGTCGGTTCTTGAACAGGATCACTTTAAATATGATTCATATTCTGTTATGGATACGGTCATTTTAGGAAACAAGCGTCTGTATGAAATAATGAAGGAAAAGGATGCGATCTATGCAAAGGAAGATTTTTCCGATTAAGTCGGTATCAGAGCCAGTGAGCTTGAAGCGGAATTTGCCGAGATGGACGGCTGGGAAGCTGAATCCAATGCTGCAATGCTCTTAAACGGTCTGGGCATAGAGACCGATCTTCACTACAGCCTTATGAGCGATCTTGACGGTAACCAGAAGGTCAAGGTCTTGCTTGCAAAGGCACTGTTCGGCAATCCCGATATCCTTCTTCTGGATGAGCCTACAAACCACCTTGATCTCGATGCCATCGCATGGCTCGAAGAATTCCTTATCAATTTTGAAAATACGGTCATTGTCGTATCCCACGACAGATACTTCCTCAATAAGGTCTGCACTCATACGGCCGATATCGATTACGGCAAGATCCAGCTCTATGCCGGCAACTACGACTTCTGGTATGAGTCAAGTCAGTTACTCATCAAGCAGATGAAGGAAGCCAATAAGAAAAAAGAAGAAAAGATCAAGGAACTGCAGGAATTTATCTCGCGATTCTCTGCAAATGCTTCCAAATCAAAGCAGGCTACATCACGTAAGCGTGCTCTCGAAAAGATCGAGCTTGACGAGATCAAGCCGTCTTCAAGAAAATATCCTTATATAGATTTCAGACCGGACAGAGAGATCGGTAATGAGGTACTTACCGTTGAAGGTATCTCTAAGACCATAAACGGCGAAAAGGTTCTTGATAACGTTTCATTTATCATGGGTCATGATGACAAGATCGCATTTGTCGGAAGCAACGAACTTGCCAAAACCACTCTCTTCCAGATACTTATGGGAGAGATCGAACCCGATGAGGGAACCTATAAATGGGGCGTGACTACATCGCAGGCATATTTCCCCAAGGATAACAGTGATGAATTTGACAGCGATTATTCCATAACCGAATGGCTTACGGGATATTCGCCCGTCAAGGACGTGACCTATGTGAGAGGCTTCCTCGGAAGAATGCTTTTCGCAGGCGACGACGGCGTTAAAAAGATCGGCGTCCTCTCCGG
>CACZSE010000320.1 GCA_902783735.1 uncultured Lachnospiraceae bacterium | reverse complement strand
GTAAATAACTGTTTTGGAAATGTAAATCTGTATGTTCCCAAGGAATGGTATGTGACAAATGAGGCCGGAGTAGTATTCGGAGGAGTGGAAGAAAAGAACAGAAGTATCACCACAGGAAGTCCGAAACTCAGAATAGTCGGAAGCACAAGATTTGGCTGTATCTCGGTTACATATATATAAAATAAACCGAAAAACAGAGGTTTTGTTTTCGAAAAACTTTATTTTGTCCCCTTATAATCTATATTTTGTGCATTGTCTGAAATCCTGATAGAATATAAACTTAGGTAGTCGGACTAAATTATCCCGGGGGGACACATGAAACGAAGATTTACTATATCATATATTCTGCTTTGTATGGCTTTCTTGTCCGGGTGCGGACAGAAAGCCTACGAGTCTATTACAGAGATTCCCAGAGTTATTTATCAAAAAACAGATTATGAAACGGTACAGGTGAGCAAGGGAGATATGGAGCCCGTGCTCAAACTTGCGTTGACCAGACACGATACCGACAAGATCAATTATTCCGTAGATGAGGAAAAGTTAGAGCTTGAGGAGGTATTGGTAGATATCGGCGATCATGTAAAGGCAGGTCAGATGCTCATCACCTTCAAATCTGAAGAGATCAAGAAGAATATAGAAAAATACAGTGGAGAAGTAATAAAAAAACAGCTTCTCTTAGACCATTACAAGCGTATGTACAATGTGGACTACGAGGAACGTGATGAAAAATACAGCGTCATTCTTCAGGAACTTGAGGATGATGTTAATCTTGCCAGGTTATATCTTGATGAGGAACAGAAAAGATATGAAAAATGTCAGATAGTGGCAGAAGAAGACGGTACGATCTCATACATCAGCAATAAGGTTTTAAGTGGCCTTGTGGAACCCGGAGAGAATCTTCTTACCCAGATATGCGGACAGACAAGATATACTGCAAATACCAAGGACAGCTATGATTTTGAAGTCGGAGACACATACACGGCAATAGATGGAGAAGACGAATATGAAATGCGCATTGTCGAGATCATACCGGAAGGGAATTTCAGCAAGACTATAGTGTTTGAGCCTGCGGAAGTGACAATAGATCTCAGTTCCGAGGCATTTGTACAGGTAAATAAGGGAAAGCTTCCCAATGTAGTATATCTTCCTACGATAGCAATATATTCCAAAAACGATGTTGATTTTGTTTATCTGGTAAAAGAGAGCGGCTTTTTGGAAGCCAGAATAGTTGATATCGGGGAAACCATAGGTGATTATACGGTCATAAAGAGCGGACTGGAAGGCAACGAAGAGGTGGCGTTGAAAGAATGAGAACAGGATATTTTAAGACAAAAACGTTGGCGTTTCTTTTGATGTCATCCATATTACTCAGTGCCTGCGGTGAGGTCAGAGAAGTGCCTGAACTGAAGGAACCTCTTACCGAACAGGCATCTTTCAGACCTGTAATGCGCGCAGATGTAGGAAACCTGAAGGTGAAGATCGGAAATGTCACCCCCAGACCCTATGTGCACTTTTTTGAAAGACAGACAGTCTTAAAAGAAATAACATGTGACGTCGGTCAGTATGTGGAAAAAGGGCAGGTACTTGCAGTAGCCGATATTGAAAGACTCGGAGAAGAACTTACGGAAATAAAAGCGGATCTTGATCTTTTGGTGGCTGAGCATACATACAATGAAGCCATTTATGAGTTAAATCAAAAGATACTGGCATCTCAGCGTCAGGAATGTCTTTACAGATACGATGAGGATACCGCCGCAAATTATACGACCGAGATAAAAAAAGGCGAAGAAAACCACACCTACGATACGGATCTGTACAACTACATGGTCGATTATTACGGCCGGGAGATCGCTGAGATACAAAAGACCATATCCGAGGGGACGGTACGTGCAAAACACACCGGATACGTGACCTATGTGAAAGATACTTCCAAGGGAAGTACTGCCGGCGCAAATGAAGCCATCGTAATAGTAAGCGATTATGATGATACATATATCGAAGTGCCCTCGGTCACGGCAGATGTCAATGAATTTAAAAAGCATGAAGTAAAATATGCTCTTGTGAATGGAGAAAAGATCCCCATTGAAGAGGTCGAGTATACAAATCAGGAACTGGTGTATGCCAATGCCAGAAAGAAATATCCGGCTATCCGATACAGACTGACCGAGCAGGCAGATCTGAAGCTGGGTGATACCGTGATCCTGTGTTTCATGCGAAACGATAACAGAAATCTGCTTACCGTCGGATATGACTCCACAAACAGTGATGAGAACGGTTCCTATGTCTATGTAAAAAAACCTGACGGTGGAATGGAAAAACGTTATGTGGAAGTTGGTGTGACCGATGATTGCACCTATGAGATAAAAAGCGGGTTACAGGAGGGAGAACTGGTTTACTACACTCAGGAGAGCGTCAGTCCCACAAGGTATGAAAAATATACCGTAGAGCCCATGACATTTACTCAGACTGTTCAGGCGGGAAATCTGAAAAAGGCCGAGACGATCAATACCGCATATTTTACTCCGGTTAAAGGTAAAGTGATAAGCTTACCCATAACCCAGGGAAAGGAAGTAAAAAAGGGAGAAGTATTGGCGGTCATCGACAGCGGAAGCGGTGAAGCAGCCATAAAAGAAGTTGAAAATGACATAAAACATCTGCAGATGGACTATGAAAAATATGTTCAGGATACAGATAAGAATATCAAGACCATGACTGTCCAGGGTCTCATGCTGCTTACCGTTATAGAAGAGGGAAAATATCATAATACTCTCGGAGAGCATGAAGAAGATGCGATCGAATGTCAGAGAACGGTATTCGATCACAGAGTCAGCATTGCGGAAAATGAAAAGCAGATCCGCAGACTTGAATACGAGAGCAATCTTGCCAGACTTAACAGACGCATTCAGAAGCTTAAAAAGAATAATAACGGAAACGGAGAGATAAGCATTGTAGCCGAAGAAGACGGTATAGTTTCAAGGGTCTACGTCACAGAAGGCGAACTCGTAGAACCCGGCACGGAAAAGTACCTTTTGTTCTCATGTACCAGAGATCAGGAGGGTATGGGAAGTATTGCACTGTCAAAGAGTCTGGATATTCCTCCCATTTCATGTGAAGTGAATATCACGGTACATCAAAAGACCGACAAATATAAGGGCTATGGCGTAAGCTGTGTTCAGAGCGGAAAAGCCTACGCATTTACGGAAGATGACAAGACCTGTTTGACCGTTACAAACGGAAATGACATTGAAGGGGCTAAATACGTCTTCTTTAATCTGGAAGATAAGGAATTTTTTGATAAGGTCCAGATAAAGGACTGCGATGTTACGGTAACACAGTTGAATTCACCGAACATGATCGTATTACCGGGCAGTGTAGTTTACAAAGAAGAGAACAAGATCACCCAGAAGATGAGGTACTACGTATGGAAGATCATTGATGGGGATCTTGTGAAGCAGTATGTCATTCCCGGAGTTACCTTTGATATAGGCACGGAAGCAAATGTTGTTATCCTGAGAGGTGTTGAACCCGGCGATGTCCTGGCAAAGGAATCGCAGGCAGGAACAGCGGGAGAGGAGCAGTAATACTTAAATGTTACGTTTTATAAGATATAAGATCACAAATAAAAAACTCCTTAACAGCAGTCTGCTTATCGGAGTCATCATGCTCGCCGGCTTTTTATGCGTTTATCCCATGTTCAGGGACGGAAGTCTTAACAGGCTTTTACAGAACATGTTTGTGGAAAAAGCTCAGGAGGAGTGGCAGTATCCGGCAGTTGTATCATATACCGGGGATGTTACCTCAGACGAGTATGTTTCTACGGACAAGCTTTTACAGGATATGGATCACATAGGTGAGACATGGTCTAAATATCTGGACTGTCCTGCCGTAACAACTCAAAAGATCATGTATGTCAAAGTGGGCAATGCAGACACCACGTTTAATGCGAAATCCAGGGTTGTTTCTATAGGAGCCATTCCCGATCTGTATGAATATGCCGATCTGGTATTTGGGACAGAGGCAGAAAAAGCCGGTGAGAGTACCAATGAGCAGGTAAAAGAAGCCCTTGCAAATGGTGCATATCCCTGCGTGATCTCTCAGTATGTCATGGACAAATACGGACTTGTGGTCGGAGAGACTCTTAAGTTTAAGTTCAAGATGTATTCCGGTGCCGAGAGTACGGATGTTGTCATAGCCGGTATTGTTGAGGAAAAGCAGGACGATCATTATTTC
>CACZSE010000319.1 GCA_902783735.1 uncultured Lachnospiraceae bacterium | reverse complement strand
CTTAACCGCCTGTGTGGATGCTTATTCTGGTATCTGCATGGGATATTCTCTTGGTTGGGAAGGTGGAGTCTATTCGATCAGAGACATCTTATAGTTGCCACGGTCTACGTGGATGATGATAATCTTGCATATGCATTGGAAAAGCTGACAAAACGACAGAAAGAAGTAATCGGCTGTGTTTTTGTTATGGGTATGAAACCTGGAGAGGTTGCAGATATGCTCGGAGTAAAGCCGCATACTGTTTATACACTCAAGAATAGGACTCTTAAGACTATAAAAAACAAATGGAAAGGAGACGCCGTGGAAAAACAATATAAATACCCTGATGCAGATGTCATCCGTTAAGCCTGTGCAGGCGTACCGGAAGCTCAGGCCATAGTAATCGCTCACTACAGGAATTATGTGCGCGTGTGTTTGCGTTCAATTGCCTTATCGTTTCATGCCAAACCTAACAGGTATGATCTGGAAGATTTGGAGCAGAGGGTGTTGATGGAAACGCTGGCTGCTATTCGAATGATTATACCAGATTACTCAAACAAGGATCAAACATAATAAATATAAAATATTTCATGAAAATATATTGCACAAAAAATATATTATGATATAATGGCTTCAAGAGGAATAGACTGTTTCGGAGGAAATATCATGATCATAGAGATTAGAGCCAAGAATTGTTATGTATTTGAGAATGAGATTGCATTATCTATGAATGCGGATATGCGTAATAAGAAATTTGGAACCAATGTTCATACTGAGAATAGTTTTAATGTGCTTAAAACCGTAGGTATTTATGGACCTAATAACGCAGGAAAAACCTGTCTGATTAAATGTATCAGAGCAGTAAAAAGGACCCTGTTAAATAAGAAAAATGGATTGATGTCAAATATTTTTACAGAGAATAGTGTATGTGAACTGGGTATTACATTTATGCTTTCTGGAAGGAAATTCTCATATGACTTTAAGTACGATACTGAAAAGGAAGAGTATGTATATGAGTCGTTTTCGGAGATATTAAAAGATCAATACAACAATGAAAAAGAAGTATGCTGGTTAAAGAAAGATGGTATTAATGAAATATATGAATGTGTTGATAAAGACGTACTCTCTATGATTCCGGTTGTATCCAAAAGCAACTTATTGTGTTATGTGATTGATACAAGAAAATTTGATCGCATTGGTGAAATGAAGCAACTTCTTGTCGAAATTGCAGAAAAGATAGACGTTATAAATATGAACAATATTCCAATGGAGCATACCATAGAGCTGATGAAAAATAAAAATCAGTTGCAGCAAAAGATCGTTAAGTTCATAAAGAATGCAGATTTATATTTGGATGATTACGAATATGTGGATATGGATAAGATTAAGTTCAAAGCAGGGGAGGGTGATGAAAAACCGGAAGAGCATGTACTTGATCTTCCTGAAAGAATTATGGATCAAATCAGATTAGTTTCAACTTATAAGGGTGTTACCGTCCCTAGTATGATATTTGATTCTACAGGAACAAAAAAAATATCGGCTATTGCCGGTTATGTCATAGAAGCTCTCGAACAGGGGCGTATTCTGATCGTAGATGAGCTGGATAGCAGTATTCACTTCAAGCTTACAAGAGCGATTGTTGCGTTATTCAATAATGAACTGAATACTGACGCTCAGATGATATTTTCTGTTCATGATATTAACCTTATGGATTGCAAAAGAATGTTCCGCAAGGAACAGATATGGTTTGTTCATAAAGACGAAGAGGGTGTTTATGTGTATTCCCTTGCTGATTTTACAGCGCAACAAGGAGTAAGAGATACGACAGACATTATGGAGAAATATAGAAAAGGAGCTCTTGGCGCATTGCCTGATCCGGAACTGATCAATTCATTGCTTAGTATCAATGGAAATGTGAAGGGAGACGAGGCCGATGACGAATAAACTCCCTAGGATTCTGGATAAACATAAAATCTGTATTATTTGTGAGGGCAACGAAGAATATGAGTATCTAGATAGATTAAATGAATTGAAAGTGTGGAATGATCAATATGATATCTCGCTGGTCAATGCCGAAGGTAACGGAAACATTCCAGCGAGATACCAGGATCGTTATCAGAACGGATCATACGAGGTCGTGTTTGTCTTTTGTGATACGGAAAAGAAGCCATACGAACAATATGAAGATATTAAACGTAAGATTAATGAATTTCACGGAGTTGATAATGCTGCAGATGAAGTTGTGATATTTGGAAATCCCTGTACTATGCAGATAATAATTCGACATTGGACGGATGAAATCATTAGAACAGCAGCAAAGAAGGTAAATGCTCCTTTAATAGAAATGCATACTGGAGTAGTGAATTACAAAGCCAAAACAGATCAAATAAAAGAAGTAATGAAACGTATCACGGCAGAGAATTATATTAAAATGCGTCAGAGAGTGAAATCCATGGATTCTGACGATGCTATTTTGGGAAGTAGTAATTTTGGAAGGTTTATAGAATTATTAGAGCAGGATGATTGTGGGTGGATTCAGAGAATTAATTCGTGGTTGGAATCTGATAATATTCCCAATTAATAAAATCGCATGGTTGGTTATTAGATGTCAATTTAGTTAGAATAGGATAGTTGAATATTCTTATTATGTAGCAAAGAATTTGCTGAACCTAATGTCTAACGGAGGATATAATTATGAGTTTACAAAGTAAGCGTCAAATAATCGTGCCTGTTTCCGATGCTAAACTTTTGCTATAATGATGGTGCAGAGTACATAAAATTCCAAAAAGGTTAACACTTTTGGTATTTTGCGTACTTTTCGTTACGCACGTTAGAATCAGGCCGTGGATAATACGGCTTTATGCCACACCCCGATTGGCTTTTCGCAGTTTTTTGATGTCCGGTTTTTCATTTCCCGGTGGCGGTAACATATACTTGATCAGCCGTTCCCTTTCCCTGGGTTCGTATTCCAGATACTGCTGCGACCATGGCATCATATCGTCCATATATTCTGCCGGCTCATCTGTCAGGTGCTTTGGCAATTCCACGATCAGATACTCTCTCTGAATTTTTCCAGGGCAGCTCTCATCATAAGGACAGGCTATCCATGACTGATCGGATCTTTTTGAGAGCCTGCTGCAGGGACCTGTTCCGACTTTCTGCTCTTGCCAGTTTTTCCTTTAAGTCGCGGATCTCTTCTTTCTGCGACAGGATGATCTGGTCCTGTCGGTCCAGTGTGCGCTTTGCATCCTCATACAGTAGAGAGAGCTGACGGGATTCTGCGGTACCATCCGTCTCATTTGTAACCGTTACCTCTTTCTTTTTTCTTCCCCGCTTTCCGGTCGGGATGATCTCGCCTGTCACCGGATCAAGCTTTCCTATCACCTTTCTGCGTGAACGGGCCTGTTTTTTTTCGGGATCCCAGTAGCTCTCAATTTCATAAACATAAGTCGTATCCGTACAGTTCAAGCGACGCAAAGCAAATTGAATTGACAGTACCTTCCCTCAAGGCTGAGTAATATAGACATTCGGAACTAAAGTTCATATTGACAGGAATTATTGCGGATTGTGAAAAGGCTATTATCAGAATATAATAATACCATACATTTCGAAATGTCATAGAATAATATTGGCAGGAGGTATGCAAAAATGAACAACAAAATATTAAAAGTTGCATCGATCATAGCGACAGGCTCGCTGCTGGTAGCACCGCTTAAAGCCAAAGCTGACAGCGATTATTATTCAACGAGTCACACGGTGGGGGATGCATATGTTACTGCATATATAGGTTATGATGGTACCATAGCATATGAAGGGTATAATGCCACAGACTATGTTGATGCGGTTATAAATGGATGGGTGTATGAAGGTGGAAACCATTTATATGGGTCATTTTCTGAAAGATCAAGCGCACAGGCGTCGTTGAATTGTCATCACGACATATTGGAGGTTTTTGGCTATATTGATGTTACTTCGAGTGACGGGAGTGAATATCACTTTCAGCTTTCAACAGCCTGGTAAAAGGATTGTTGATAATGATGAAGCGATTATTGACAATAATACTATTTGTGATCGTATGCACTGCTTCAGGGTGTGCACATGATGAATGTGAGGATAGATCGCCTGGCATATCGGATAATGAAGTCCGGATGTCAGCTGATGATCTTACGGAATATACGGCTTGGAATAATAACATTTATGGAATGGGAACCCGTCAGATAGTTGCTTCGCCGGATGGATACTATGCATTAGAAGGCGGAGGGGAAAGACAGTTTCTGACTTTTATAGACAGAGTTGATATGAAGGAAAGATATCTCTGCGGGAAACCGGAATGCCGTCACGTGGAAAATGATAGTCCATCAATGATAGGGGAAGAGGCCTTAGAGACATGTAATGCATGTGTGGGATATGCAATACGTGGATCCCTGGCGTATTATAACGGGTATGTATATTATCTGAAATATAATGCCGATAATAACGAGGTTATGCTTGCGAGGGTTAGTGATGATGGAGGTATGCATGAAGATCTGATGATGATCGGACATACGATTGACAATGGTAACTATTTTACTTATGTATTTATTGATGAATCTACATTAATGCTGACACATAACAATATTAAAGTGGAGAATAATTGGACCGCTGAATTATACAGGATAGATATAGAAAAAAAGAATATGGAGCTGATGTATTCTTTAGAAGGAGAGCAGGCAATGTTCGAAAAGACGGACTATATCAATAATCGTGTATTTTTTATGGCCAGGGAAACCGTGCTGGGGAAAAGACGGTCAAAGCTTCTGTGTATAAACGTGGATAAGGCAGAGATTAGTGAGATAGCAGGAGATAATGTGAGCTCATATGTTTTTTCACCGGATAATCGTCTGTATGTTTACAAAGAAGGAGAGGGCCTGATCAGGATTACAGATGATACGGAAGAATGTATCCTGGAAGCCGATGCAGATACGATGGCGGCAGCATTATCCTGTGATGGAAAATATATATACATGGATAACAGCGATACGCATTACATGTATGACAAGCAGATAAAAATGAGTGTTACGGTTTGTGATACGGATGGTAATAAAATAGGGGTAATACCTTATGATGAATTGTATGCATTATATATCGAATTAAGTGACCCTGATTATTTAATAGCATATTCTTATAGAAAAGAAGGTGACTGGACCTGGGCATACTACAAAAAAGAAGACATCATGAACGGTTACTGGAATTTCATTGGACATTGAGTATATGTCATATCTGTTTTCTGTCAGGAAAAAAATCATATTGGCAGGATTGATATTTTTCACAATCCAGACACTTTTCTTTTTATACATACAGTGTAACGGAAGATCGATTCAGTCATTCATAAGATCAAATATGGAATACAACAGGATCATTGAAATACTGAAAGATATGGAAAAAAGTGGTGCGATTACACATCCGGATGACTATAGAAGCATAACCGATGAGGATACTTTTAAAAGCATCAAAAAATATACCGAATATATTACGTCATATCATGAAAATATCGAGCAGATAATAAAAAACTCTGCGCAGCTGAGAGAAGTTTCAGTTTTTGGAGAGGACTCCGGATTTTCATATAATAATATTTTAAAGACAGAGAATGATTTCAAACGTGTCAGATCCGTTAAACTGCATACAGCAAAGATAAGAGGTGTTGAAAAATATCTGGAATATACATATACCCTTGTATTTGTATTTATTTTTGCAATATACTGCATGTATGAGATGATGAGAGAAGATGATTTTCATCATTACATATTTGCAATGAAAAATGGTAGAGGAAAACATGCAGCCATCAGAGGAGGAGCTCTGGTGGCTGTTTCTGTTGTTTTTTTGATATTTTGTACAATTATGAATCTGATCGTAACAAGAGTGCTTTATGGGAGTGCGGAATATGACGTTTATATACAGAATATACCGATGTTTATGCTTTACCCATATCCTGTGAGTATATCAGGATATATTATTATACACACTGTGAAATCAATCCTTATAGTTGTTGCGGTTGTCTGCCTTACGCAGCTGGTTTTTATACTGTTTATAAACAGAAATATTGCATTGCTGGCTTTAGGTGCGATCATAGGTATAGAATACTATCTGGCATTTGCTATATCAGTCAGTGACAAATGGAGTATCTTAAGAAATATAAATATTTTCAGTATGATAAATGTAGCTACAATGGACAGTGAATACAGGAATATTTCATTTTTTTCAAAGGCGGTATCGGTCAACAATCTGCGACAGATATCGGAAATTGTATTTGCAGTAATAATGATAGTGTGTTCTGTTTTTATATATGCAAAACGTTATCCTTTGAAAACGGCTGAGAACAGATCGGCCGGATCAAATAAGGTTCAGATTAAAAAATCAGTCTTTATGCCTGAAATTAAAAAAATATGTTTGAACGCCAGAGTGTTGAAGATAGTTGTGATATTGCTGACTATATATTTATATATTTTGAAAAGAACAACAGTAATCTATACAGACTTTCAAAAGGAAATGGATAGTGTATATGCTGAACACCAATGGAATTACGATAAATTGGCAGAGTATGTGAATGGTGTATCAGAAGAGAATAACAGAATAATGAAACAGATAAATGAGCTGCAGGATAAAGTAAATAAAAATGAGGCGAATATTGAAGAATTATCAGCAATAGGAGCGTTGCAGGTAAAGTCGGAACAATTGAACAGGGTGATGACTGAGTGTTATAGGAAGGTCGAACTTTATGATAAAGTATATGCGGATATGGGTATCAGTATAGCAATGATACCGGATATTGGCTATGAAGAGATGGCTGGCAAAAGAAGCGTAATGAGGGAATTCATTCTGGGACTGGTCATAGTATGCATGAGTGTTGTTATGGCTGAAAATGTTCTTTTGGTTGAGGAAAGAAACAAAATGTATTCCCTGATACGTTCCGCGAAAATCGGGGCGGAGGGTGTATGGAAAGTAAAACTGAGAGTGTTGAATTCCGTGACATTAATTGTATGGCTTATGATGGAATTACTGGATATTGTTTTGATAGTATGCAGGTATAAATTGAATATATTCAGATTTCCTATACAAAGTATCAGCTCCTTCAGCGAATGCCGGATCCCGCTCAGTCTAACAGATTATCTGATAATAAGAGCATTGTTTTATCTGTGCGTCATAGAAGCTTCCTGCATGATAACTGTATGGATGACATCAATGAGGTTAAAAAGCATGGTATATTTTCCTGCTGTGATCATATCGTTTGTATGTATTACAGGATATGGCATATATAGCCGAGACATTATATTTATGGCGCTGTGTATGGTAAGTGCGGTTGTTGTATGGGTTATATCGTATTTGTGGTCCCGTCGGAACTGGATAAAGGTAAGAATATGACTCTTGAGATGATAGGATTAAATAAACATTATGGAAATGTATGCGCACTTTCAGATTTCAATTATATCTGCAATAATGGGATATATGGTATACTTGGTGCTAACGGTGCAGGAAAGAGCACACTTGTTGGACTTCTTACGGATACTGTAAGAAGAGATAGAAATAATGGTGGTGTGATTAGATGTGACGGCAGAGATATTCTTGCACTTAAAGAGAACTATAGAGAAATGATAGGGTATGTACCGCAGCACATAGGTTTTTATGATGATTTTACGGTAAAGCAATTCATCGGATATATTATGGGTCTCAAAGGGATAAAGAGAAAAAAATACGAAAAAGAGCTTTTAAGTATTTTGGAAACTATGCACCTCACAGACAGAATAAATGTTAAGATTGGCTGTCTGTCAGGTGGTTTACAACAGCGTGTTCTTTTGTGCTGTGCTCTTATGGGAGATCCCGGGATACTTATATTGGATGAGCCTACTGTTGGATTGGATCCGGAGGAGAGGATCGCATTTAAGAATTATATATCTATGCTTTCAAGAAATAAAATAATTCTGCTAATATCACATATAGTGGGAGATATTGAGGATATAGCGGATGAAATACTGCTAATGAAGGATGGCAGACTTATCGTTTCAGGTAAAGAAAGTAACCTGAAAAAAACTTTAACAGGTAAAACAGCGTATATAGATATCCGGGAATCGGATGTATACCGTTATCGTGATAAATATATATTAAGTAGTATCAGAAAGCGTAAAGAAGGGGAACTTCGTATTAAAATAATAGGAGATATATTGCCCGGTGAAGCGGTTATGACGGATGAAATCAGTCTTGAAGATGTATACTTATACTGGATGAGGATGAAAGTCCCGTTTTTGACAGCGTTTTGATAGCAAAAAGCCCTGAAACCCGCTCTGGGAGCGGATATTGGGGCTTTTTTCTGTTCACTCATATCCCTGTCCCGTATGAACTGGTACCGAAAGGTGAGATGGCTCTGGAACTCATACAGTTTCTGATACAGGCAGCTGACTGTATAGCGGGCGGCGTGTTCATTATAGTCGGCGGCATTCTTTTATTTTATACTAAACGTAAATAGAAAAACCACAAGGTCCGTCTCTCTGGGTTATAGTACATGTAAATAGAAAACATCCGGGTAGTACTTTCTGATCAGGCTCTTCCACTGCATCTTTGTAATACCTATTGAAAAGAACCAGGTAACCACGCCTATAAAGACGAGCGCCAGAACATAAAACAGGATGTACGGAAGAGCATCCGGCAGACCGGCCGCTTTGATCATGGTATAGGAGCCGAGTCCAATAAGCATCACCGAAACTATGGTCATGCTCACTGCAAAAGCTTTTATCTGCTTACGCCATTTCTCTTCAAACTGTACATTAAGCTGACAGACCTCTTCATCGCTGAATCTTTTATTTTTGATGGCACGCCGCATATCGGCATCCAGCGTGGCGACATATATCATTGCCATAAAGAGCAACTCCTCCTTAGCGTGATCAACGATATCATAACATCTGCTTGACAGTTTTGCGAGTTATTTCAAAACGATCCGGAACGGATGAGTTGATCTATTATACAGATTCCTGTTGGTGCAGGACAGATCCGGATGGGCCGGGAAGGTATCGGCGGACTTTTCACTTTGCCCATTTTATGATATCATTAAGCTGATTTTATAAGGATATATAGCTTCTGAAAGGGGGCAGATAAAATGGGAACGTATGTGAATCCCGGTAATCAGGCATTTAAAAGGATTTCAGGTCCCAATTATGTTGATAAAACAGAGCTTATGAAGCATACTTAAACCTGTTAAGAGGCTGGTTTAAGAATACTAATTTTACTCCGAAAGCCGTTGCGGCTGCATATATGACCGGGATACTTCCTATCAAAAAGGACGGTTCCCAGTCGGCTATTTCTGAGTTCGATGAATTCTCAATGCTGGAACCATCAGATTTTGCAGAGTTTGTGGGCTTTACAGAGGATGAAGTCAGGGAATAACGAGAAAACAGGTGAGCATACCTGTTCTATTGAGAAAGCGTGATGATAACAAGGAAAAGACAGAGGTTCGTCCCCTGTCTTGACAGATAATCAAAAGAGCCAGCCCGTTTCAGGCTGACTCTTTTTAAGATTATTCTCCAGG
>CACZSE010000318.1 GCA_902783735.1 uncultured Lachnospiraceae bacterium | reverse complement strand
CGGCCAGACGATTGAAGCAAATGATAACGACAAGGCCAGGATCATAAAATACGAACAGGGTATCTCATATAATGCATCTATTGACAGCAACGGATATGTTTCACAATCCTCAGTGGATCACAATATACAAAACGGAAAAAACACTTCACCGATGAGAGATGAATAAAGAACTGAGATTAAACATAAACAATAAAAACATAATCCTTCCCTATACTCTTATACGTTCAAAAAGAAAAAGTATAGGTTTTGAAGTTAAAGCCGGGGGTGAGATCATCATACGCATACCGCTTTATGCAACCATGTCTCAGGTCTTACCCATCATTGAAGAAAGAGGCGAATGGATTTATCGGATGTATCTGAAGCAAAAAAATAAACCTGACGCCAAAGCATTGCGTCAGGCAGAGCGCGACGATCCCCGTACGTCTTATCTGGAGAAAAAGTACAGGGCTGCTGCCAAAAGATATATTTACGAACGTGTTGAATATTATCTTCCTATCACCGGTGGACACTATTCTTCCATCCGCATTTCGGACCCTAAAACACGTTGGGGAAGTTGTTCTTCCAATGGCACTTTAAGTTTTTCGTGGAGACTCATGCTGGCACCTCCAAGAGTTTTAGATTACGTTGTTATACATGAGTTGTGTCATCTGACCTATATGGATCACTCCAAACTGTTCTGGAAAAAAGTGGAAAGCATAGATCCCGATTATAAGGAACACAGACGCTGGCTTAAAGAAAACGGTGATTCACTGCTGTTAAGCTAATATTTTACATCTACCTGAATAATGCAATGGTATTTGCTGTTATAATTGCTTACCCTATCCGATATAAGATCCTTTAGTTCTTCATCATCCATCTTTAAAGAGTCCGGTTTCTCTACATCAAATATAATATTTGAATATCCGTCACATCTTACGATATGAAGATCATGGTACAACAGCCCGACATCTATATCCGCAAGTATATCTTCCAGTTCCTTTTTAAGGACATTTATCTCTTCGTCGTCATCTACCACCGGATCCATGTGAATCGTCGGCTCGCATCCGATCATTCCTCTGATATCATATTCTATACTCTCTATAAGCTCATGCAGTTCAAGTATATCTATCTTGTACGGCACCTCCACATGCAGACTCATCATGACTCTGCCCGGTCCGTAGTCATGTATGTGCAGATCATGCATTCCAAGAACACGATCATCCCTTAAAACTATGTTTTCTACCTGTTTTATAAGTTCCGGATCCGGTGCTTTTCCAAGTAAAGGATCTACAGTCTCACGTATAGCACTTATACCTGCCCAAAGTATCATAATACCAACCACAAGACCGCCGATACCGTCAACCGGTATCTGTTTTAATTTTCCTATCAAAACAGATATGAGTACAACTGAGGTGACCGCCATGTCGCTCAGACTGTCCTTTGCTGTTGCTTTCATGGCAACACTGTCTATCTTTGTTCCGATCACATGATTGTAATATGCCATATATAATTTGACGACAATAGAAAAGATCAGTACCATAAACGTTGCTGTACTGATATTGGGGATCTGAGGATGGATTATCTTTAAAACCGATGACTTGATCATCTCATAAGACATTAACAGGATGAGAAAAGAAACAAATATACCCGAAACATATTCCATTCTTCCATGGCCGTAGGGATGCTCTCTGTCCGGCTTGCTCCCTGCTAATTTAAAGCCTATCAGAGTAATGAATGAGCTTCCGGCGTCCGAAAGATTGTTTAATGCATCGGCTGTAACGGCTATTGCACCTGAAAAAAATCCTGCCATGTATTTTATGACACATAACAGGATATTTAAAGCTATGCCTACAAGACTGCATAGTTTACCATATTTTTCTCGTACATTTGGATCTGATAGATTGTCACTTCCGATAAACAGCTTTTTTAATATAGTGATCATTATTCCTCAATCATCAATAGAAAAAATATCATTTCTCGGTTGCGGTGAAAGAACCTTTGAGCCTGCATCTACAGAGTGAGTCAACCATACGCTTCCTCCGATGACACAATTATCACCTATAACGGTATTTCCGCCCAGTATTGTGGCTCCCGCATAAATAACAACGTTGTTTCCTATATCGGGATGACGCTTGATCCCTTTTACAAGCGTTCCGTCGGGATTTGCATCAAAGCTCTTCGCTCCCAGGGTAACTCCCTGATAGAGCTTTACCCTCTCTCCGATAGTAGTCGTCTCTCCGATTACAACTCCGGTTCCGTGGTCTATAAAGAAATATTTACCGATGGTTGCACCCGGATGTATATCTATGCCGGTTACGGTATGAGCATATTCTGTCATCATACGCGGTAAGATCGGCACCTTCAGTTCATACAGTTTATGAGCCAGCCTGAAGATACTGATCGCTTCAAACCCGGGATAAGCCAGCATGACTTCATCTTCACTCTGAGCAGCGGGATCTCCTTCGTAAGCCGCTCTTACATCGGTCATCAAAACCTCCTTTATTTCGGGAAGCGAACTGACCATGGAAGATACTATGATCTCGGCTTTTTTTTCATCCTCGATAAGTACCGCCAATATCTGGCGAAGAAGGACTTCAGCCTTATTAAGATCTGCTTTCTCGTGTCCCTCGCCAAGGCAATCCGGGTCAAATATATTGGGATAGAGAACTCCCCTCAAAAGATCTATCAATTCTGATACATGGCATTTTAAGCCGGTTAAAGCATTTTTCTGCATTTTAGTAATCTCCGGATATCATCATTCTTTTCCGCTCCAGCAGAATGTACAAACCTTATCTGCATCCAGTCCGATGGATTCCAGAAGATCGTCAAGTCTGTGATAGCGTAATGAAGTAAAGTTAAGCTGTTTTCTTATCTCTTCAAGCATATTATTGTATCTGTCACTGTTAGGATCGGCATAGTCAAGCAAAACATCTTTGCTCACATCGTCACCTTCTTTTGCGGCAATAACTCTTCTTCCTATGAGATCCATGTCTGAGTTGGATCTTGAGAAGTTAAGGAACTTACATCCGAAAAGCAGCGGAGGACATGCAGGTCTTATATGTACTTCTTTCGCACCGCTCTGATATAAGAACTCCGTCGTTTCTCTTAACTGAGTTCCTCTGACTATACTGTCATCAATGAGTACCATGCTCTTATCCTTTATAAGATCATGAACGGGTATAAGCTTCATTCTGGCTATCAGATTTCTTCTGCTCTGGATAGTAGGCATAAAACTTCTGGGCCATGTGGGAGTATACTTTATAAAAGGTCTTGAGAACGGTATACCGCTTGCATTAGCATATCCGATGGCATGTGCCGTTCCGGAATCGGGAACTCCCGCTACGATATCTGCATTTACATTATCCCTTTTTGAAAGGAGTGAACCGCAGTTATATCTCATCTGCTCAACACTTATTCCCTCATATGAGCTTGAAGGATAACCATAGTAAACCCAAAGGAATGCACATATCTTCATGTCTTTCCCGGGGTTTGAAAGTGTCACTACAGATTCGGGAGTAATGACGCAGATCTCTCCGGGTCCCAGTTCTTTATAATCCGAGTATCCAAGATTCAGATATGCAAAACTTTCAAATGATGCACAGAATCCGTTATCCTTTCGGCCAATGGCGATCGGCGTTCTACCGAGCTTATCTCTGGAAGCATATATGCCCTTGGGAGTAAGAAGCAAAATAGACATGGAACCGTCTATGAGTTCCTGTGCATATTTGAGACCTTCTACTATATTGTCTCTCTGATTTATGATAGCGGCACAAAGCTCTGTCGCATTTATATCGCCTCCGCTCATCTCAAGGAAATGAGTGTTTCCGGCTTCAAAGATCTTACTTACTATCCGGTCGGTATTGTTTATCTTTCCAACAGTAGTTATTGCAAAGGTACCGTGGTGAGAACGAACGATCAACGGCTGTGGTTCATAATCCGATATACAACCTATACCGAGGTTGCCTTCCATCTGATTGACGTCTTTTTCAAATTTAGTTCTGAATGGTGAGTTCTCAATATTGTGAATCGCGCGGTCAAATCCCTTTTTTCCGTAAACCGCCATACCACCACGTCTCGTTCCAAGATGTGAATGATAGTCGGTTCCAAAGAACAGATCAAAAACACAATCTTCTTTAGAGGCAACCGCAAAAAAACCGCCCATGATTAATCTCCTTATAAATACAAAAACTAAAACTACTCTACCATTCTATTTACTTATTTATGATATGTAAATATGCAAATCATCAAATTTAGAGTATTATCATATGTTCTTTATGAACCAGTTTACCAAATCATTGAACAGGTCGATTCCCAGATCAAGTCCCTTGTCAAGGCCTTTTAACTTGTTTGTATATAAAACATTTCCCTCAGAATCGGTAATGGTGATCCCCGCAAAAACACCGTCATATACATCATCGGCTATATTTCTCTGACTGTATCCGTATCCGGGCCATGCACACTGAAGGAAAATACTTCCTTCCTTAGAATGAGAGAGTTCTCTGTCAGTCCACAAAGGTTTTTCATCAATGTAAACAGATATCCTGTCACCATCAAGTGTAACGGAAAGCTTTCTGTCACCCAGCTCGTTGATCTGTATCTCAGGTCTGTATTCTTCTGCTCCTTCGGCCACAGACTTTACTTTTGCAGATGAAACCTGTTTTGCCATGTTGGAGTATTCCAAAGACTGTTTTGCACTTACGGCATATCTTGCCATCGCAGAATATTCTCCCGAAAGCGAATCTCTCTTGTCTTCTTCAACGGAAACTTTGGGGATCTGATCAAAATCGTACAGATCTGTTTCTTCCAAAAGCTCACCGTTTTGCAAAAGCTTCATGACATTATCTTCCAGCCTTACTTCTATGCCGCTTGTAAGCTTATCATCCGCTCTGAAGAACACAGACTGGCTTCCAAGCTTGTTTCCTTTTAATTCTACGCTGAAAGTAAGATTATCCGGAGTTTCGTCTTTAAATCTGCATAAGCCTGTATCGGAAGGTAATGACGTGAGAGCCAAAAGTTCATCTTCTTTTTTGTACTCCGCGATACCTTTTACGATATCCCAATGATCCTTCTCGGTTTTGTCGCCTTCGACAAAGATCATGTCTTTCTTTTCTTCATCGGAAACATCATCCCATATACGCATGAGCAGATGGTTTGTATACCAGTTCGCCCGAGGCTGCATTCTTGTAAGGTCATAGATGCTGCTGTCCTTCACATTGATCGAATAACCTTCTCTGTTAAAATTCATCATAAAGGTATTGGCGATCTCTCCTTCATTTACGGCACTTACCTTATCATTCTCACCGAATTTACCTGTATTTGCGTGAAGAAGGACATATGCACCGGGAACTTTTGACAACCCCTGCGTATATTCTTTTCTCATGAGGTCATACTCTCCTGAGATCCTGCTTTTCATCTGATCATAGGTTTCCATCGGTACATCATGTGCATCTCTGATATAATCCATAAGATAATGATTGTAATCTCTGCCCAGATATTGAGCCATTGCCGAGTATTCCGTACTCGCCAATTCCCCTATGTATCTGTCATATCTGTCAAAAACGTTGATATAACTGAGTCTGTATCCATTACTTCCTATCTCCCAGAAACCGGTTTTTTCAAGTTCAAGAAGATCCTTCGGCATCAGAAAATAATTGTCCTCGGAAGTAAATTTTTCGGCATAGGTAAACATCGTAGCTTTATAGTTGAATTTCTCCATAACCTTTTGAGAATATACCGATGTGTCATGCCTGCCGTCTTCAAACATCAAAAACAATGCCTTATCAGGAAGAGGTTTGTTGTTTTTATAATAATCCTCTATATCATTTTGAGTGATAGTCACATAACCGATATCACTGAGTGCCTTAAAATGCTCTTCAAGTTTCTGCACCGATATCCTGGAGGTAGTGCTTTCTCTTTCCACTCCGAAATACGACAGAGCAAGAAAACCGTGATCTTCTCCCGAAACCACTGTTTTATCTGCGGGATCGTACGGCTTATAAACAACAAACGTGAACAGCTGTCGTATTATGAGTATCAATACAGCAATAATGACTATCAGCTGAAGTATTGAACTTATTAATCTTCTTACATCCTTTGACGTTTCAATCTTATACATATCCTTCTTTCCCCGATCACTCTTTGCAAAAATGATCCAACAATCTTGAGGTATTTGCATTTGCCTCTTTGACTGCCTGTATCAGTTCTTCAAGCTGTCTGTTCTTTTCCTCGAGCATCTTATCTTTGTTGTTTATCGTTTCAACAAGAATCTTCTTTTCTTCCTCATGCTTTATGATGAGCTCATTAATCTTCTGTTCAAGCCGCGATACTTCCAACGATGCTGCTTTTTGTTCCGATGCCGGTACTAGCGGAACCGATACTGTTTCCTTATTTAGGCCTGCGGATTCGGCCAAAGCATAAGCCCCGGTCGTCTGTACAACCTCGTCTTTCGCCGTATCAACAGAAATGGCCGCTGCTTTCTCGGACTTTTCATCAACACCGACAGTTCCCACGGGTTCCCCGACAACACCGGCAGTTTCCGCAGTTTTCTTATCAACACCTGCAGTTTCCACAACTGCTTGTGCCTGTTCCGTATTCTTTGCTTCCTCAACATCATCGTAGAAGTCTTTGAGGACTGATGCCTGTATCATCCTCTGACCTTTAACGATCGTGACATATTTTTCGAACTTTCCGCCTTCCATCTGAGCTATGACATCACCTTCGGTGATACCGAGAACTGAAGAAAGTTCATATGGAGTGATATACTTTTTCTTTCTTAACAGACGTCTTCTCAGTTTCCTCTCCGCTGCCTTTACATCTTCAGGTGTCATTCTGGTTCCCCATGTTGACTTCCAGAAAGTAAACCATGCGATAGGCATCTGCCACAGAAGAACCAGTTCATAGTACAGACAGAACAGCATTCCGTATATCCAGGTCGAACTTTTTCTCAGTAAAAGCTGTGCCATACTCATCAGAAGAGACATGAGAAATATTCCCAGTACAAACGAAGTGGGAAATATATGCTGTGTTATGGGAACGTATACAAGGTTATAGGATACTACAAGCGGAGCAGCGATCGGAACAATGAGTCCCATATAAAAGGTAACTGCTGCAAAGGGGGATTTTTTCCACATGAAAGAAGCCGCTATGAGAGATTCTCTTAACCACGATCTCTTCCAGCGCATCTGCTGCTTTAAAAATACTTTGTGATTGTTCGGAACGATAGTCTGACAGACAGCCGTATCCTGATATGTTGCTCTGTGGTGACGAAGTATGAAATTGGTCATGGATCTGTCATCACCAAAGGTCGCCTTCTGTCCCAGGAATCTTTGATTTAACCATGCATCCTTGTTCTCAAGAATGATGGATTTTCTGTAGCATGATAAAGGTCCCGACAAACATGAGACCGAATCGAAAAGTCCTTCGGCTGCTTTCAT